>JAQGOX010000086.1 GCA_028293365.1 Verrucomicrobiales bacterium
GTGATGAGGTCCAGCAGGCTCCGGATTCGCGGGCTTTGGCTCGACAGCGGAGCGGGTCGGCCCCTCCCCGTTGACTTCTGGTAACGATCTCCCAAATCCTTTCGACTTTGGACTTTCAATAGATCAAATTTCGCATGTTGCATGCACCACTTTTCCTCATCGCGAAATTTGCGCGGAATCTTTGTTTGTCTCTCCTTCGTTTTGATTCGGGAATCAGTAGGCGCCGTTGAGTCGGATTTTTCTCAGCCTCTCCCCAAAACCTTCCAAATACGCTCGCTGCCAGGCCATTTGTCATTTGCGTTTTCAATGTATGGTGCACCGGCAGAGCTGGAACCTCTCAAGCAGCTCGTTCAGGTCATGCGCGATCAATCATTAGGAAATGCGTTCGATCCGGGTCCGACACCGAGCCCGGGCACTCAAGGCATCTTCGATTATTTGTCCACTGTGGGCTGGCCGGTCGCCTGTTATCCCGGGTGCGCGGATATGCAGATCAAAGGAGGGCGCTGCGTGCTCGGTTCGGAGAATCAAGCGGCACTCGCATCCATGGATCGTGCCGGTGTCTTTAGCGCGGTTCAATTGGGTGAGTGGGGTTATTATTTCCATAACCTTGCACCGAACGAATCGTGGTGGCGGGATGTTTATGGAAAAGAATTCGACACCTACAAGCATCTCATGAAACCGGCAGGGCTTGCTGGTTATGACAAGCGGCCTGCAAGCCGGCAGGAATGTTTCGATGTGGTGAACGATTACTTCACCAGTCGGAGCCGTGACCTTCTCGGCCGTGTCATTAGTGTAACCGGCCATTCGCATTACGAAGCGTACGCCGGAGAATGGGGCGCTCGCTGCATTGGTCTTGAAGTGGGCGAAAACATCGCCTTTACCCAATCGAAACTTGCTTTCGCGAGAGGTGCTTCGCGCCAATGGCAATTACCCTGGTCCCTTCAAGTAAGTCCCTGGTTTTCGGGCGCCTGCACGACGAGTGGGCCCCTGCGGACGGAAGGCGGTGGAGCCCGTGGTTTGGATGCCGGCCATTCGCTAAGTTTCTATGAAAGGATGTGGCTCCATGGCTGGTTTGCCGGAGCCGCCATGGTTACCCCCGAAAAAAGCGTGGCCATTTTCTTTGAAAAAGCAGCCAGTCCCTGGACCCTCACCGAACACGGACGCAAAGCGACGGAGCTGTTCCAGTTCATGAAGGCGCATGATCGCGGAGTTCCGTTCACGCCGGTGGCGATCGTGCTCGATCATCTCGCGGGATTTAATGGCTACATGGACAAACCGTGGGGGATATTGGAGCCAACGAGTGGTGATCGCCAAACGCGCGATTTGTTTGACTATCAACTTTTCCCGGGCAGCGATCATGTTCATCACAAACCCGATCCCAACAATCCCGAGGCGGGCTACTTGCGCGCGACCCCTTACGGAGAAATGTTTGATATTCAATTGACCAGCGCGTCCTCCGAAATGCTTGCCAGCTATCCCGTTTTGCTTTTGGTGGGCGACATTGAGTTCGGCGATTCGCTAATAACCAAACTTCAAAAGGCTGCAGATCACGGCAGCGCTATTCTGCTATCGCAAGATCATAAAAAAGTGCTCGGAGCTCGATTTGATGCCCTGGCAAAACGTCGGGGCGTTGAAGTCTTGCAGCCTTGGACTAATCCGACCACGGGGAGACCAGGCGCCATCTCTGCCGAGCATTTGCAACGTTTAACTCGCGACGAGCTTCCGATTGAGGTCTCAGGAGATCCGGTTCAATACCAGGTGAATCGGCTCACCAACGGCTGGGTGATCGAACTTATCAACAATAATGGAGTTGCGAAAAAGCCCGGTTCCCCGGCGACCACAGATCCAAATGCAATCGCGCGGGTCGACCTGCGAGCTCGAGTCCCATACGTTTCGGCTCGAGAATGGCGCTCAAACCGGGAATATAAAGGGAATCAATTGTTGCAATTGGAAGTAGCTCCCGGACGAAGTGTCTTCATTGAATTCCAGACGCTGTAGAGTATTATTCTCCTGGGACGAAACGGATGGGCTTTTCGTGCTTCAGAAGTGGATGCAGCCGTCCAAATGCTGAACGAGGTTTACGAGTCACCCGCATAAGATTGGCTCAATTTCTCCGGGATGCAGTGCTTTAATCGGCCATGATTCGAAGTCGGAAACATTGAAAGCCACCAAAAAATCGATCTTGGCGGTAATGATTCCCGCAGCAATGCGAGCATCGTGTACGCGTTTCCCTGAGATTCGACGGGATCGCACAAGTTCAAACCATTGATCGAAAAGTTCCGAGGTCTCAGCTAAAAGTTGAAAACGTTCCTGTAATAAAACTAATCGAGTAGCGGCCTGGTCGGTAGTCCAACCCAATCCATTTGAATTGGTCGGGCGAGTTGCAACAGCCCAGAATTCAACAAGAATTTGCGGAAGAATTACGAGTTCAGCTCTGCGGGCAATGATTTCCATGGCTGCAACAGCAACCGCATGTTGCGGAGAGTCAGTATCAACAGAACGCAGCCAAAGATTTGTGTCGCAAAGAAAAGAGAGCATCAATCGTAAATGCTATCGCGACTTGCATCCCAATCCGAAAGTCCCGCCGGTGTCGCGGCCTCTTTAAGCCACTCCCGGAGTAATTCAACGCGTTGTTGAGGTGAAACTGTCTTCAAAAAAGCATTCTCGGCTGAAACAACGCTTTCGATCTTCGAAATGATGGTTTGTGATCGGCTACTCTGAAGATGATAGCTAGCCAACGGTTCGGGGCCCGGAAGCAACGATGAAGGCAAATGGAGATTTCCCTTTTCATCCGCTTGCAGCGTCACTTTCATCCAGACAATTTAGCCGATAGGTCTGATGACGCAAAGCACAGAATTAAGCAGCGCACAAGCCTGGAACTTGTTATCATCTTCACAAATGGCATTTTAGCGGAAACATGGAATACCGAAAACGGTTAAGCGGTTGAAAATCCTTTTCTACCATAACTTTTCGCGAAATAATAGTTAAACGAGAATGACCTCGCGTTATCCGAATAAGAGACCAGGGCAATCTGAATCCAAAATCGGATTTTTATCGGTTTTACTATTTTTGATGGCTCAGGTCCCGGCGGCCTGGGCCGCGAATTATCTGTCTCCTGCTGAAGCAGACTGGATTATTCAAAAATTTCATTTTAGTTCCGGGGACGAATTGCCGGAATTGCGGATGCACTACCTGACGTTCGGCAAACCAGTTCGCGACGAAAACGGGAAAGTTCAAAATGCGGTTTTAATCCTTCACGGCACTACGGGAAGCGGTGCTCAATTCCTCCGTGCGGATTTCGCCAACGAACTTTTCGGACTGGGCCAACTGCTGGATGTGACCCGCTTTTACCTGATTATTCCGGACGGTATTGGCCACGGAAAATCAAGCAAGCCGAGTGACGGTCTTCATGGCAAATTTCCACACTACGGCTATCGCGACATGATCGAAGCACAATATCGACTCGTGGAAGAGGGATTGAAGGTAAATCACCTTCGCCTGGTCATGGGAACTTCCATGGGTGGGATGCATACGTGGCTCTGGGGCGAGAATTATCCCGGCTTCATGGACGCGCTCCTGCCGCTCGCGAGTTTGCCGACGCAAATCTCAGGGCGGAACCGGGTCTGGCGGCGCATCATCATCGATGCGATTCGGGGCGATCCGAAATGGGAGAACGGCGATTATCCAAAGCAACCGCCAGCACTTCGCACTGCTGCGGAAATGCTTTATTTTATGAGCAGCAATCCGGTCTTACGATCGAAGGAAGCCCCAAGCCTCAGCCGATCCGACGAACTTCTCGATCAATATGTAAACACGAGCGGCGCGAAACTCGACGCGAACGATGTGCTCTACGCCGTCGAAGCCTCCCGCGACTACGATCCCGGTCCCGGCCTGGAAAAAATCGCAGCTCCGCTCCTTGCGATCAATTCAGCCGACGATCTAATTAATCCGCCTGAGCTTGGGATCCTTGAGCGCGAAATCAAACGAGTTAAGCACGGGAAGGCGATTGTGCTGCCTCTCAGTGACCAGACGGTAGGGCATGGAAGCCACACCAAAGCTGTTTTATGGGAAAAGCAGGTTGAGGAATTCCTAAAGGCAACAGAACGCAAATAAGCGGGTAACCA
>JAQGOX010000103.1 GCA_028293365.1 Verrucomicrobiales bacterium
ACGCGAAAATCGTGAGCGGCCTTCCCCGGTTGGAAGCCGTTCAAACAGCCATGGGAGAAATTATTCTCCCTCTGATTGGCTCGACTTTGACCCCGGTGGTCGTCTTCATTCCGTTGGCTTTCTTTGATGGCATTACAGGCGTTTTTTTCCGATCGCTAGGAATATCCGAACGCGTCGAGAAACGGCTGGAGTTTGTCCAAATAAGACTCGAAGTATTGACTGTAATTTGCCCAACGGCCAACGGCACGATTGTTAACCGGGTTGACCACATCAGCGTAGGTGGGCGAACGCACCGGTTTGGCGCGGGCGTATTCGTGAAATTTCAAGACCTCCGGATTCCATGACTTTCCAAGAAAAGTCAGTATCCGCCGGGCGGAATCCTCAAACTCCCCAACCAGCGTTTCATACCTAACCTCCATCCAGGCATTGGAAAGCTTGGGTAGGATAGAACGCCAAAATCCCATGACTGATGCGTATTGGCGAATGGTTCCATCAAGTGAGAGATAGGCGGAACTCACAGGGTTCAGGGCGAGCGGTTGCATAAAACAACTCAGGCAAACATCACGCGGGTCCCGCAGTGCCACGAGGAATCTGGCTTCGGGAAAAATACGCACTGCCGCCGGGATTAAAACATTCAAAGCAGGGTTTTTATCGATCAATAATCGATCGCCGATAGTTTTACCGATGAATAGCTCGGTAAAACGGAAGTAATCCGCCCGCGACTTTTTTAATGAGGCCGGCGCCGCCGAATTTAGCACCTCAAGGATTGAAGTATCATCTGGAAAACCACGACTGAGCGGAAGATAGGCTTCATCGTGAAGGATGTGTGTTTCCTCTGCGGTGACGATGTCGGGATGTGAGTCCAACATCTGTTCCAACAAAGTGGTGCCCGAACGTGGATGCCCGCATAAGATCGCCAACGGTCGGGACGGAATCAGTTCGGCTGCCGGATCGCACCAACGCTGCAATACGTCCGCTGTTATAGTCCTCTCCATTTCCAGGATGCGATTTTGAATGCCATTGAGGATGGGAACGAGAGTGGCTGCCCCGGGAAGCTGCAGCGCTTTCGCTTCAAGAAAAGCCGCCATGGCTTCTTCGTAACGGCATTGGCGGTCGAGAATTTGACCCAGTTCATACCAGGCCCGTATGCGATTGGAAGGATCACATGCTGGGTTGGCGATCGCCTCTCGAAGGGTATTTTCCCCTTCTTCGAGTTTACCAGTAATCCGCAGCAGGCGTGCCTTGACGACTTGCGCGCGGGAATGGGCCGGTTCTCTCTTCAACGCTCGCGTGACTAGATCCAATGCGCGGTCATTTTCATGATGACGCTCTGAAAGTTCGGCAAGCGTTACAAGTGCTTCGCAGTTATTACCATTCTCTGCTATGGCGCGATCGAAGAAGCGTTTAGCCATTTCATAATGGCCAAATTCCTGGCAGCGCCCTCCCGCCGCCACCAATGCCTGAGCCTTGCCGGGTGCAAGGCGCACCGCCTTGTCGAGACAGCGTTGGGCCGCAGAGTATTCATAACGCAGTCCATAAGCGCGGGCGAGATCAAGTTGAATCGAAGGGTTGATACGATCAACTTTCGAGGCGTGCTCAAGCGAACGTATGGCCGCTTCGTAATCCTGGTTTCGCCATGCTTCCGCGGCCTGGGTGAAGAGATGGCTTAGCGCCTCACTCATTTGGTTATGGCGCCTGGTCATGTGAGGCGAACTTTACGAAACTGGAACTCCAAGCCGGCGGAATCGAACAAAAAGATTTCTCGGCATCATTGTGAAGGAAAAGAGCTCGCTGACTGGCTCCTGGCTTTTGGCGCCAGAAATTTCAAATTTTGCGCAAAGCATTGCCATCACCATCTTAATTTCAAGCATCGCCAACAGACGGCCGGGACAAAACCGCGGTCCCGCCCCAAAGGGTATGAAAGCCCTGGGATTATGCGGACACCCACCGGTACGATTCTCCTCAAGCCATCGATCCGGACGGAACTGATCGGCCGCGCCGAAATGAGCATTATCAAGCGCTCCATGCTGCATCAACAGCACGACAGGAGTTCCCTTGGGAATTCGCACGTCGTTGATCTCCGTATCTTCGATTGCTTCAAGAAAGAGGATGGGGACGACCGGCTTTAAGCGCATGGCTTCATGCGCCACTGCTTCGATGTATTCCAGACGGTCTGCGTCCTGAAGCTCGGCAAGGATCTGTTGATCCCCGACAACACCGGTTGCTTCTGCGCGCATGCGCTCCTGAATATCCGGATGCTCAGTCATGAAGTGCATGATCCAGGCCATGCTGTTGGCGGTTGTATCCTCACCGGCGAGTAATATAGTGAGAATGTTTCCGTGAATCTCCTTATCGGTTAAAGGGGCATTATTTTCATCGCGCGCGGTCAATAATGCTTCGAGAAGATTCGTGGGATGAGCTGCCAATTCGGGGTTTTCACGTAATCGTGCCCTGCCCTCCTTGACGAATCCCGCGATTGTCTCGCGAATGGCCACGAGAGCCCTATCCAACGCCCGGTCTTTCGACAATTTAAAATAATGCCAATAAGGAAATACGGCATTAACCCGGCGGTTGATCATCGGAAATATCTTCTCGAGGTGTTCCTGAATGATGTCCCCTTCCTTCTGAAGGGTATTCATGTCATAGCCAAAGGCCAGATTGGTGGTGACATCGACCGTGTAACGAACCAGGTCCTGCTGCACATCGACAGGTGTGCCATTTGCGGCCGCTCGTTCCCAGCGGCTTTTGAGTCGCTCGGTAACTTTGACAAGGGTTGGAAAAAACTGGCGCAAATGATTTGAGTCGAATGCCGGGGCGGTCATCCGGCGCTGGCGCTTCCAGTCGTCACCTTCGGCTGAAAAGACTCCCGCTACTTCCATTTCGTTAAAGACCGGTTCAATCGTTCCGACGCGTCGAAAGATCTTTGGCCGATTGCGAAGCACAACCTGCATGCTTTCGGGATCAGCAACAACGACCACAGGTCTGCGACCCATGCGAAAAACGTAGAACGTGCCAAATTCACGGCACCACAATTCAAGCTGCTCATGCAACTTTTCGAGGTCGATCTGAAGCATGTTCCCCAATAACGGCAGTCCCCTGGGCCCGGGAAGGTCTGTCAAGGTTCGCATATTGGCTTTATCGACCATTTTTCATTTGCTAATAATTCTATTTATTCAAATCCGCGGGTTGAAGCAACCTGATCCCATAAATGTCACTCGCCCTGAGCTTGTCCGGCGCTCGCTATTTAGCTTTACGGTTCGCCGCCCCGTCATGCACCTCAAGGCTTGCAAGTGTCGTCTTGAGCTTCAATTCCTCAACAGGATCCGCTGGAAGCGCGCCGGATTGGATGGCGGGAAGCAGTTTGTCCCAGACCACATTTAATTCGGCCTGCATATCCCTGGTATCGGCAGTTATGGCGACTACTGAATCTTGTTCAGGCATCACGATACAAAACTGGCCATTTGCACCATCGCCCCGATAGGCTCCGTGACGACACTCCCAGAATTGAAAGCCGTAACCCTGATCCCAATCCTTCGTCGGATCACTGCCGTTCGAGACTTGCTTTGCGGTCGCCTGCGCTACCCAGGAAGCCGGAACCAACTGCTTTCCGTGCCAACTTCCATGTTGGAGATAAAGCTGACCGAATTTCGCGATATCTTCAGTGCGAATATACAATCCCCAGCCACCCAGAGTGTTGCCCTGGGGACTTGTGCCCCAAACTGGATTCTCAATTCCGAGCGGTTCGAACAAGCGCGGCTTTAAATAATCGAGCACCGTTTCTCCGGTGACTTTCCTCACAATGGCGGAAAGCATGTGGGTGCCCGGAGTGTTGTAGAGAAAATGCGTTCCTGGCTTGTGCGGAACAGGATGAGCCAAAAAGGATTGAACCCATGGTGCATTTGTCGTGAATTTCACTTCGACCTCATGGCCAGAGTTCATCGTGAGCAAATCACGCACGCGTATCGCTTTAAGTTTTTCTGAGGGATTGGCGGGCGCTTCTTCCGGAAAAAACTTCAAGACCTGATCATCCAAACTTAATTTTCCCTCGGCAATGGCGAGGCCCACCGCAGTGGACGTAAAGCTTTTGCTGAGCGAATGCATTACATGAGGTTTCTCGGCCGCTTCCGGCTTCCACCACCCTTCTGCGACGACATAGCCATGCCGAACCAGCATGAAGCTATGCATTGTGTTGACCGTTTGATTTGCCGCTTCGACATACGCGCGGATTCCGGACGAGGAAACACCCTGGGCTTCCGGCGAACTTCTGGGCAAGGCCATGCTTGCGCCTTCCGCCGGATATGCAATGGAAACAAGAGAGGCAGCAGCTAACCCAACAAATTTAATTATTCCAGTAGTGGTCACAAAAACGACTTTAGAGCCTCGCAAAAATTGAACAAGTCTGTACAATTTGATTGAACCATTTATTGCGCATGAGGGTGCCACTGGGGTTCCATCAACAGCCCGCGTTTCGTAATCAAACGCTGGGGCGAACCTTATAATCTGGAATTGCCATCCAAATCCCGTCAAGGTCATCCGATGCGGATGATTCAGGCATTTGTGTTGGTTTCCTGCATGATGGCTGTTCAGGAAATGCGCGGCGTGGATACAGTTGCTTTTAACCGCTAAACTGCGCCAATCATTTACCGCGGTGGCACTCCTTGCCATCGCCCCAGTGAAGCCGCCCAATTCTCATTTTAGAGGTTAATCTCCGTTCGGGCTGCCGGGAACGCAATGAAGCAAGCCCGGCATGGCGAGGCGCTCACGGTTGAAGATATTGTAGCTGACCACTTCCGCGTGCCCACTGAAGCCGGACATAATTCCCCCCTGCTTTCCATGCCGCCGCCCCAGACCTTCGCCCTGCGATGGGTAACTGCTCGCATCGTTGAAACAGTTTCCTGCCGGAAACTGTTTATAATAATTTTCCTCGTCCGGCTCCCAGATATAATATGCAGCCGGATTGAACGCATTTATTTTGTAGGTTCTCGCCCCTAAATTGCCATAACCGTTCACCGCCCCGTTCCAAATGTAGGATGAAAGCTTGTTGTTGCGGATCGCGTAATACTTGTTTTGCGCCCTGTTGGTACTATCCGTGGGACAAATGTAAACTTTCGTGCTTTTGAGGTATTGCCAGATTTGCCCTCCCTCATATGGCTTGGTCACATTCGTCGGATTTAAAAGCGGAGGAGCCCCGTTCACCGGAGTGTATAACCATCCCGGAAAGGCATTTCCCCAAATTGGATTAGGCATGAAGTCCTGGTTGTCGGTTGTGTACATCACAGTGGCTAGTCCAAGCTGTTTATTGTTACTGAGACAGGTGGTCCGAACCGCGCGTGCTTTGGCCGATGCTATCGCCGGTAATAGCATACTCGCGAGGATCGCGATAATGGCGATCACCACAAGCAATTCGATGAGGGTGAACGCCAGGGAATGTGCCAGAGTAATTCGGAAGGTCGTCGTGCGGCTTGTTTTCTTCATAACTGTCCTTTCGACGCGATTGATCGGTCTTGCCAGCAAAGGGGAAATAAAAAATGCAGAGACTCGCTCAATGAGCGCCTTCGCTAACCGATACTGCCCGGAGAAGAAGGTAGATGAATTTCGCATCGGCGCAATGATTTCTTTATTATGTTTTGTAATCCCTGGGTTTTGGCATTCCCTCCCCAAAGTTGACTGCCAGCATGAAATCAGTCTTAGTCTGATAATGTCCAAGCAGCGTCCAAGCAAAGAAAGCGCAAAATCGAAACCACCATCCATTGATTCGGCCAGTTACTGGCGCGGGCGAATCTTTAAAAACAGTTATACGCGCGGAGGGAACCGAATCGAAATCAAAAACTGGTGTTTTAAATTGCAACGAGGTGGGGTCCGGCGCACCCTGTCGCTTCAGTCATTAGATCAGGATGAAGCCGCTCTGGAGGCTCAAGGAATTTACCGACTCATTTTAGCGCAAGGGTGGGATGCCGTTTCGAGCGCGGCGATACCGCGACAAATCGCGGTATCGCTTTCCAAAAGGGACGCAGCCTATTGGAGATTACGCCTGGTGCGGAGGCGGAATCCGGCGCCTCCATACAATGTTGCCAGCCCGGAATTCTCGATTCGAATCGAGCACGAAGGGCGCGCGCATTATTTCCCTCTCCAAACATCCTCACTCGCGGAGGCCGCGGAGAAAGCAGCAAAGATTTATCTCACCGTTTCAAACGAAGGTTGGGAATCAGTCGGAAGCAAATTTGCGCGCGAACTGACGGTTGCACTGCATTGGTCCGAAAACCCGCTCGCGTGGACTTATGCCACCATCCAGTCGATCCCCGTCCAAGCCGACACGAAACGCCCGCCGATCCTTGCTTTAAAGCGAGGAGGAATTTCAGTCATGCTCTTCGAATCCGATGCCGGTGTGCGGCTCGCCCTCGAAAAATGCATCAATACTTCTCCCGGATTTGTTTGCGGCGGAAGCTTTGCAAGCCTGGATGAGGGTCTGCAAATGATCCGGAAGCGGACGCCAGGACTGCTGCTTATTAACCGGTCATTGCGACCTTCGACCGATGACGTGTGGACGAATTGGCAACGTCGGTCGCCGAATTTACCGATGCATTTTTTTGGTATTTATGAGGATAGCGATCAGGTCTTTCGGGCAACACCTGGCGGCTCTTCCGGTTATCTGCTCAAACGCACCCCTCCGGATCGGTTGCTCGATCCCATAGCGGAAGCAGTTCTGGAGAAAAAGTTTATCGCCGAAAAGTTTAAATTTTCCATT
The DNA here is from genome assembly GCA_028293365.1 of Verrucomicrobiales bacterium. Lineage (GTDB taxonomy): Bacteria > Verrucomicrobiota > Verrucomicrobiia > Limisphaerales > SXQI01 > JAQGOX01. Next base: position 6,746 of record JAQGOX010000103.1, read on the forward strand.
CAGCACTATTTCCAAACTGTCATTGATCGAATCTCCAACAATAACGTCACAAGGGAAATGGAAAGACTGACACAGCGCGAACATGAAATCCTAACGCTGCTGAGCCGTGGCTGCGTGGACAAAGAGATCGCCGGTTCGTTGGGAATTAGCGGATGGACGGTGCACGGCCATCTCAAAAAGATCTTCGAGAAACTGGGAGTGCATACCCGCACCGAAGCCGCCATCAAATATCTCCACAAATAGGCCGAAATTCACTCGTTACACGATCTCCCCGAAATTGGTTATTGAGAAAGGCCATCTGGCTTCTAGGCTCTTCGCACGGTGA
>JAQGOX010000096.1 GCA_028293365.1 Verrucomicrobiales bacterium
TAGTGAGCCTCTCTTCCAGCCGAATCCGCGCAAATATTGTAACGGGTGCCGGACCTTCCTGGTTTGCGCTCCTTGGTTCGGGGTTAGGCGGCGCGTTGATGGTAACGAATGGAACTATTTCAATTACTCAAACGCATTTCTCTGAAAACGCAGCGATGGGAGGAGGGTCACTGACCGCTCCATTTAAAAATGGTCCTACAGGCTCCGCATACGGCGGGGCTGCCTACTTTGATCATTGCACTGCGACAATTTCACGTTCCGAATTTCTTACCAACCGTTCAATGGCCGGTCAGTTTGTGGGACCGGATGCACTCGGTGTTTCGGAGGGGGGCGCTATCTTCAACGCAGGTGTTTTACGAGTTACAGATACATTTATAGCCGGAAACAGCAGTTCAGGACCTTTCAATAAGGGGCCAGGTGGTGACGCCGAAGGCGGCGGGATCTTCAATACGGCTTCATTGACCATCAATAACAGTACTATTAGCGGGAATGAAGCCACCGGCGGGGCGGGAGGAGAGAATCACAACGTTTCATCGCCCGGCGGAAATAGCAGTGGCGGCGGGATTTATAGTCTCGGTGATTTCCAGGGCACAAATTGCACAATTGCACTCAATCGAGCCATCGGAGGGTTTGGCGGAGGCGCTTTCAGCCCGAGCCTGGATAAGGGGCCAGGTGGCTACGGCAAGGGCGGTGGGATTTTCAACAATGGCAATATGATTTTGGATCATTTTACCGTGGCTCAAAATTCCAGTGAGGGGGGCGGACCTTTCTCCGGAGCGGGTGCTCTTCCTGGCCTGGCGTTGGGCGGAGGAATTTTCACGACCAACGGTTCGGCTGCATTGCAAAATACCATTTTGGCTGGAAGTTCGTCCGGGAGCAATGATTTCGGCGTTTTGATCGACAACGGAAATAACCTCAGCTCCGATTCAAGCTGCCAATTCAACGCAGCGGGAAGTATGAACAACACCGGTTCCCGCCTGAGTCCGCTGGTACACGAATAACCTTGTTGAAGCAGTCCGCTTCTTCAGGACCTATCGGCCATAATCATCCGCCTCTGCAATCATCGGCTCTGTCACACAATCCATCTTGGCATCATTCGGCATTCCGTTTAATACTAGGATGTGCAAGTCCGCTTCCTTTTAGGCCCGGCTGGGTCTGGCAAGACGCGCCAATGTATCGATGAGGTACAGGCGTGTCTGCGGAATGCCCCGGCAGGACCTGAGCTCCTGTTTATTGCTCCGAAACAGGCAACTTTTCAGATTGAACGACAAGTTCTCCGGGCGGACGTGGGTGGGTTTACACGGCTTCAGATACTCTCATTCGAACGCCTCGCGCGCCATATTTTCGACCGCTTCGCACTGCCATCCCCGGCGCTCCTGAGCGAGCAGGGGAGAGTGATGGTTCTGGGTGCGATCTTGCGGACTGGACGCGAACATTTGATTACCCTCAAGACTTCCGGGAGCGTCCACCGGCTTGCTCATGAGGTCAGCGAGCAGATTCGTGAATTCCAAAAGCAAGGAATTTCTCCGGATCGATTAAAGCAAATCGCCCAGGAGATGAATTCGGAAACACGTCTGGGACGTAAACTTTCAGATCTGGCCTCGATTTTCGAAAGCTATGTTCGCTGGCTTGAGGCAAACGAATTAAAAGATTTCGAGAGTCTCCTCGATTCCGCCGCCGATTTGCTCGAAAAAAGCGACCGTTCTCTGTTTGAATCCATTTGGCTGGATGGTTTTGCCCAGATGACTCCGCAGGAACTGCGGTTGCTGTGTGCCCTATCACGTGGCGCGTGCCAGACCATGCTGGCTTTTTGCTGTGAATCAGAGAAGGAGCAAGCCTGGTTTTCTCATTGGGCCGGAATCACCCAGGTTGTTCGGCGCTGTCGCGATTTATTCGTTAATCAAACAAATGCTTCGTTCTTGACGGAGCGGCTGCAACGATCAGGGCAGGGACGGTTTGCTTCGTCTCCAGACCTTGGCCATCTCGAGGAGCATTGGGATACTGGAGCGCCTTATCTCGCGATTCCAAAGAATCTTGAATTGGTGGAGTGTGCGTCTGCCGAGATGGAAGCGGTTTATGCTGCCAGACAAATTCTCCAATTCGTTCGAGAAGAGGGACGTTATAAGGACGTGGCCGTACTTTTGCGGAATCTCGAATCCCATCATGAGGTGATTCGCCGTGTGTTCGAACGTTATGGAATTCCGATGTTTTTGGATCGCCGCCAATCGGTGAGCCAGCATCCCCTGATTGAGCTCACTCGAAGTGCCTTGCGCGTGGTTTGCGACGGTTGGCAGCACGACGATTGGTTCGCGCTCCTTAAATCGGGGCTCGTCCCCGTGCCGGCAGAAGAAATTCATTGGCTTGAAAATGCAGCACTGGAGAAAGGATGGAATGGGGAAATGTGGCAGAGCCGCCTTCCTTTCGAAGAGAGTGAGTCGGCCAGAGTTGAAAGTTTGCGGGAGAGATTGGTGCGGCCGGTGAACTCGCTGGCGAAATCGCTGGCGCGGGATATCACTGGCTCGAGACTGGCTGATTCGCTTCAAGCTTTTTGGGCGGAGCTTGGGGTTTCCGATCGGTTGGAACAATGGCAAAGCGAACATCCTGAAGGCCCCGATATTCATCGTTCGGTTTGGACGCAAATAGAAGAATGGATCAACGACATCCGGCTTGCATTTCCAAAGCAGCAGTTGCCGCTGGCGGAATGGATCCCTCTTTTGGAGCAGGGATTGAGCGAACTGACCGTGGGCATGGTGCCCCCAGCACTTGATCAGGTTCTGGTGGGGGCCGTGGATCGCTCCCGTAATCCCGATCTGAAACTTGTCATTTGCATGGGATTCAACGAAGGGCTTTTCCCGGGCATACCTAAAGCGACCGGCCTGTTAAACGAATCCGAACGTCGATTATTGGTTCAAAAAGGATTCACGCTTGGCGGGCACTTGCGTGATGCGCTGTCATTGGAGCAGTTCTACGGCTACATCGCCTGCACGCGGGCGCGGGAGAAGTTGATCGTGACGTTTTCCGAAACGGACGCGAAAGGCAACGGGTTGCACCCTTCGATTTTCGTCCAAAAGCTGCGCCGGCTTTTCCCAGAGCTTCAGACGATTTCCTTTAGCCATCAGGATATCGAAAAAGAGTGGCGGCACGTGTGTGAGCTGATCCCGAAGTTGTTGCCAAACCATAACGTTCAGTCGTCCGAATTGTTCCAGCAACCTCTTTTCGCCGGGTTAATCGATACTCTTCATTCGTGCCGCGTCCAACCGGTCCCGAACCAGTTGCCAGGTGATCTGGCGGCAAGACTTTACGGGAACGAATTGCATACTTCGGTCAGTAAATTTGAGGATTTCCCCGCCTGCGCTTTCAAGTTTTTTGTTCGTTCGGGACTGCGCGCGGATGAGAGAAAGACCTTCGAACTCGATTCCAGGCAGCAAGGCTTGTTTCAACACACGCTGCTTGAGTTGTTTCACAAACAATTGCAGCAGGAGAACAAGCGCTGGCGCGACGTCCCACCGGAAGAGGCGCGCTTGCGGATTCGGAAAATCGCGAAGGAGATGATTCCCGGTTTTGGCGGAGGCATCATGGTCGCCAGACCGGAAAACGAATTTCTCGCGAAAGTTTATACCAGGTTGATCGAGGATTTTGTGGTGCAAATAATTGCCTGGATGGATCAGCAATGGCTGTTTGATCCTGCGGAAGTCGAGATCGGATTCGGAGCTGAAGACGAATTAGGCCGCTGGCCAATCCTGCTTTCTGAGGGCAAAAGTCTGACGTTTCACGGCCGCATCGATCGGATCGATCTTTGGCGCGATCCCGTGACCGGAACCACCCGATATGTGGTGATCGATTACAAGTCCGGTGGCAAAAAGTTAAACCGGAAATTGTTCGAACGCGGCATGTTGCAGCAACTCCCAGCCTATATGCTCGCAATCCAGGGTTCCGAGAAAGCGCGCGAGATTTTGAAAGCGACGAAACTGGAACCGGCGGGAGCATTTTTTGTGAGCTTGCGGCCAGAACTCGGGAAAGGCGAAAATCGTGATGAGGTTCTTGATGAGACAAAAGCGGAAGAATCGAAGTCCTATAAACATATGGGACTATTTGATTTCTCTGTTATCGATCAACTCGATGCTCCCCGGCGCTGCGATCAAATCGGTTATCGGGTCACGAGTGACCGAAATAAAATCCACGGCGGCTCTTTTGGGGCCAAAGAGGCCGTCGATTTTAAACAAACCCTGGAACAGAACGAACAGCAGTTGCGTCAAATGGCCGAACGTGTTTTTCGGGGCGAAATTGTCGTCCAACCTTATAAAATGGGAGCGCAGGTCGCCTGCAAGCGTTGTGAATTCGCGGGAGTTTGCCGGTTCGATCCATGGCGCGACTCCTACAACGTGATTAAGTAACCTGTGGACTTCACGCCAGATCAACTTAAAGCGATCAACGCGCCGGCCAGCGTTCTCGTTATGGCGGGGGCCGGAACAGGCAAAACCCGTACGCTGGTGGAACATTGTGTTCGGCAACTGCTCCATCACGGTGTCTCGATCGACCAGACGCTGATGCTCACATTCACGGAAGCCGCCGCCGCCGAGATGCGGGAGCGAATCGGTTTGCGTTTGCAGCAGGAACTCGCGGCCAATCCTTCGAATTCGGCAGTTCTCGAACAGATTGCTTTATTGGGAATCGCGCAGATTTCCACCCTGCACAGTTATTGCCTCAAGTTGGTTCGAGAGTTCTTCGATGAATTGAATCTTGATCCGACCATCACCGTATTGACTGCGAATCAGGCGAAAGCTCTCCAAATGGAGAGCTTTGATGAATTGCGGGACCGCTTTTTTTCGGAGGATTCTCCCATTGGCGAAGCTGTTCGAAAGTTTATTGAATCGAACGGCGCTACCGGTGAAAAAAAACTGAGATCGATTATCGAAGCAATTCATTCATTCACCCAGGCCCGTCCGCAACCGCGCGAATGGATCGAGGGTCAATTGACCCTTCATAACCTCTCGGAACCCTCGAATTGGAATACCTGGTTGCGGGAAGGCCTGCGCGATTGGGCAGAGCTTTGGCTGGATCGTCTGCGATGTGAACCCGCGGATAACACGAATGCGCATGGCTGTGCGGTGATTCTGGACCAGCTTCGCGTTGGATGCGTGCATGAGATTCCGGGAAATCTGGATGAGCTTCTAAAAGGAATTATTCAATGGGATAACGAATGGCCCAAAAGGAAGAAAGGTCTTTATCGCGACCCCATCGAAAAACTTTTCGATGAGGCGAAATTCCTTGTTTCGCTGATTCCAACTGCCGGGAAAGACCCGCTGCACGATGACTGGGAATGGAGTCGGAAGCCCGCGCTGACTTTGTTAAGCGCCGCGTCGGAGTTCGCCGCGATCTACGACTCCAAAAAGAAAGCGAGAGCGGCTGTCGATTTCTCTGATCTCGAACAGCTCGCTCTGGAGCTTCTTTGGAATACTTCGGGCAATCCTTCCCGGAGCGCGCTCGAAATTGGACGAGGCTTGAAGTGGGTTTATGTCGATGAATATCAGGACATCAATCCGGCCCAGGATCGGATTCTGCGTGCCCTGCATCAGCCGAATATAAAACTCTTTATGGTCGGCGATGTGAAGCAGAGCATTTATCGTTTCAGACAAGCTGCGCCGGAGATTTTTCAGAATTATGTCAAAGAGTGGCTTTCGAATCCGGCAAAAGGTTCGGTGGTTTTTCTTTCCGCGAACTTTCGGAGTGCCGCGCAAATTCTGGATTTCAATAATCGCTTTTTCACTTCTGTCATGCATGAAAAGCTGGGCGGAGTCGCGTTTGATGTGCGTGCCCGGCTGACCTGTGGAACTCTTCCCACAAAGGATTTGAGCACATCTGAAGAAGGGCGATCTCAGCAGGTCGAAGTCTTATTGCAGAGCAAAGCCAATTCCAGATCGAACGCGCCTGACTCGGGCGGTAATAGTGATGGCGACAGCGATGGCGAGGATCTGAATGCAATCGAACTGGAGGCGCTCATCGTGGCTCAACGCTTGCGCGGGCTGCGCGACTCAGAATTTCAGGTCATAGACGAATCTGGCAACGCGCGGCCTTTCGACTGGTCCGATGCGGTGATTCTGTTGCGCGCTCCCCGCCCGAAAGTTGAGAGTTATGCCAAGGTTTTCGAGAGTGCCGGAATTCCGTTGCAAGCCAAGCGCGTCGGTTTTTTCAGCAGCATTGAAGTTCTCGATTTAACGAATATACTCGCGCTTCTCGATAACCCTCTTCAGGACGTGCCGCTCCTCTCGGTCCTGCGTTCTCCCCTGGCAGGATTGAGTGTGGCAGACCTGGCTGAAATTCGCGCGAATTCCAGCCACAAGACGAAGTTCTGGCATGCGTTGTTGAAATACCATCTGGAGAAGAACGATTCGGATTTATGGCGTGGAGTGGATCGTTTTCTTGAACGATATCATCGCTGGCATGAACTCAGTCGGCATGCGTCATTACGGGAACGGTTGCAAACGATCATAACCGAAACACATTATGCGGATTGGCTTTCGATTCAGCCTCGGGGGCGTCAACGGCTTGGCAACGTGGAACAGTTATTGGCCATCGCAGGCGAATTCGATGTGATTCAACGCCAGGGGATATACCAGTTCATCCGCTTCATCAACGATCAACAGGATGCAGTGGGTGATATTGAACCGGCAGGTGTCGAAGATCAGAATGCGGTTCGCCTGATGAGCATTCATCAAAGTAAAGGGCTCGAATTTCCAGTGGTGATCGTGGCTGATTTGGCGAAGAAGTTTAATCTTCAGGAACGCACCAGTGGTGTGACCCTGACCGATCGATTTGGGTTTGCTACCCTGGTGCGCCCTCCTGAAAAGCAGAAATCGTATGACAGCCTGCCGGGCTGGCTCGCCCGGAAAACCGAACGCGAACAATCCATCGGCGAAGAATTGCGCATGCTTTACGTGGCCATGACTCGCCCGAAGCAAAAGCTAATTCTCGTCGGAAGCGTATCCTCAGAATCAGTCGAGTCCTGGGGGAAGGAAGTCGTGGAACCGCTCGCGTACCATCGGATTGGACGCGCGACCAATGCCCTTGACTGGCTTGGGCGCTGGCTTTCGATCGCTCGTCCAAACTGGTGCGAATCGGTGCCTGAATCATCCGACGCGTGGTATTGGCAGATCAGTACCGAAGCCCCGGAAGCGGACGAGGTGCGTGCTATGGCACCCGACGCAAAACCGGTCGAACCTTTTTCGTTCCCGGATTTGACGGTCGTAATCAATCGAATCGAACAAAAGTATCCGTTTGAAGCGGAAACAGCGCGGCGGGCTAAAACATCGGTGAGCGCCCTTCGACGCCAGCTCGCCCCAGACCCGGATGCGGAAGTGAAACAGTTTGTGCCAGAACCGCGCGGTCGATTCTCCGCCTGGACGGAGAAGAAGCTGACCGCCGTCGAGACCGGGGCGGCCACGCATCTGCTTTTAGAACATCTCGATCTCGGGTCCGCCGGCGCAAAGGGATGGATCAAATCAGAAATCGAACGCCTGACCGCGAGCCGCCTCATTTCTCAGGACGAAATTGATTTGATCGATTTGAAATCAATCGAAGGATTCTGGCTTTCGCCAGTCGGTCAACGATTTCTCACTCGTCGCGAAAAACTGCGCCGGGAGCTTCCTTTCACGCTACGACTCCCCCCGGACCGCGGGTATGTGCTCCGAGCACTACCCGCAGCGGGTGGATTCGTGCAAAGCGCTCAAATCCAGCACGACTCCTCTCCATGTGAAGCTGCTGCGGCTGGTTTCGGCTCTGAAGTCGAAGACTTCGTCGTCGTGCAGGGTGTCATTGATTTGGCGATGATCGACTCAAACGAAATCTGGCTGTTGGATTTTAAGACCGATCGAATCGAGGTTTCGCAATTAAAGGAGCGCGTGGACTCGTACCGCCCGCAACTTGACATCTACAAAAAAGCTCTTCAGGAGATTTATAAGGTTCCGGTGACGCACACCTGGCTTCATTTTCTGAGTATTGGTGAGACGGTAAGTTTATGATTAATCCTGCTCCGCTGGTTGCAGCGAATATTCCCTACAAACTGGTGCGCCTCGCCAGCGGAACCTTTTCAGTACATTCCACCGCGGAATCGGAAACATTTCATCCTGTGATCGGACCGGTCGCGGAAGCTGAAGCACTCTATGTGCGGCAGCTTGGAATTCGCGAGCGCGTTCAGATACATGATGGCGCTTTTGTCATCTGGGATGTTGGACTCGGCGCCGCGGCCAACGTGCTCACAGTTCTCAATGCGCTTCAGGATCTCGAAGTCTCGCTTAAGATTATCAGCTTCGATCGAACGATCGAACCACTGAAATTCGCGCTCAATCACGCCGCGGAGTTGGGATATTTCGCCGGGCACGAAACTCTGGTTCGCCAGTTCGTCGAAGGAGAATCCGTTCTCATGCAATGTGGCAAAATCCGTTTGGAGTGGTCACTCGAGCTTGGCGATTTTCCGGCAGCACTGGAAACACCGCGAATTCAGCGCCTGCCCAAACCGAGCGCCATTCTCTTTGACGCCTATTCCCCTGCCAAAAATCCGGCGATGTGGACGCAACCTCTTTTCGCCCGGATATTCTCGTTGCTCGACCCCAAAATACCCTGCGCCATGCCGACCTATTCCCGCAGTACGATGTTGCGCGTCTCACTGCTGTTGGCCGGGTTTTATGTCGGCGTGGGGCACGCCACCGGCGAAAAAGAGGAAACCACCATCGCCGCCAATTCGCTCTCACTCATCAACGAGCCCCTGGATCGCACCTGGCTGATTCGCGCGCGCAAATCGACCAGCGCCGAACCGCTTTGGGAACCGAATTATCGGCAGGCTCCATTGAGCGACGAAACCTGGGTGAAATTGCAGGCGCATTCGCAATTCCAGTGAATGCTCTTACCCGGTATATTTCAATAAATATGAGCCGAGATCAGAAGCTTACTTCATTAACACCCTGCTTTAGCTGGGTGTTAATGAAGTCCGGGCAACTCAGAACCGTTTCAACGGTTTTTATGCGGTGGAGCAAACCGTTGAAACGGTTTCTGCTATTGTGTGCTTCTCACACCCAGCTAAAGCAGGGTGTTAATAGGAATCGCTTCAGGCTCCGCCAAATCTTATAAGACATGTCGGCTAACTCTCAGCTCACCGATCTCCTCGCGGGACCCGATCCCGTACTTGCCCTGGCGCCGATGCAGGATGTAACTGATCTCCCATTTTGGCGTTTCATCGCCCAATACGGCGGCGCGGATGTTTATTACACCGAATATTTTCGTGTGCATTCCACCTCGCACCTTGAGAAAGACATTCTTCGCTCGGTGACCGAGAATCCGACTGGCAAGCCGGTTATCGCTCAGATGATCGGGAATGACATCGAAGCCCTCGTCCGCACTGCGCGTGAGCTTCAGGAATATCCGGTCGCCGGCGTCGATCTGAATCTCGGTTGCCCCGCGCCCGTGGTTTACCGCAAATGCGCTGGCGGCGGACTTCTTCGCGAACCTCAACGGGTTGATCGCATCCTCGGTGCACTTCGAGATGCAGTAAAAGTGAAGTTTACCGTCAAAACCCGGATCGGCTTTGACGATCCGGCAGTCTTTGAGGAATTTCTGCCTATATTTGCAAAGCACGCACTCGATCTGCTCACGGTCCATGCTCGGACCGTGCATGAAATGTACCGCAGCGAAGTTCATTACGAATACATCGCGCGAGCCGTCGCGCAATTGCCCTGTCCCGTCCTCGCCAATGGAAATATTTATTCAGTTCCGCGCGCGCGCCAGGTGCTCGCCGAAACGGGCGCTTTGGGACTGATGATCGGGCGAGGAGTTATCCGGAACCCGTGGCTTTTCACCCAGATCCGGCAGGACCGAGCCGGAGAACCGGTTTTTGTTCCCACGGGACGCGACCTATTAGCCTACGTACGCGCCTTGTATGAAGCGCTCAAGCCGAATTCAGTTCGCGAAAACGCCTACGTGCAGAAAATGAAGAAGTATATGAACTTTGTCGGCGCTGGCGTCGATCCAGAAGGCGGCTTCCTCCACGAAATGCGCCGTGCCGTGGCCGAGCGCGAATTCTTCGAAATCTGCGAACGCTATTTGGATCACGATGATCCCATGCCCCTGGAGCCCTTCCCGATGCGTCCGCAACACGCGGAAGAGTCGGTGGAATAGGCTGCAGTTAACACCTCGCTAAAACATGGCTTTAATGACTTCGGCAAGGCACAGCGCCGGGCCAAAGAGTCCCAGTGCAGTCCCTCTCTAATTAACACCTTGTCGCGTGATGTGCCTTCTGCTTCTGGATTTACAAACGGCTTTCGATATGCTACGTAGTTTTTCATGAAAACTACAGTGACGACCACTGAGGCACAGGCGAACCTCCCGCGGCTGCTTAGACAACTGCCTGCCACCAGGGCGGTGACGATTACGAATCACGGGAGGATCGCTGGCTTTCTTGTTTCAAAGGACCGGATGGAAGCCATCATCGAAACAATGGAAATC
>JAQGOX010000109.1 GCA_028293365.1 Verrucomicrobiales bacterium
CACTGCCGGGGTTGCTGGGTGCCCTGCTTAACCTGTTTTTCCACCCAACAATCGAAATCCTGCTTGGATTGGCCATAGAGATTCAACGGTTTGAGCTGCGTAATATCCATTGCATCGTCGAATCCAAGATTCCCGTCACCGTAAGTCGCGGCGCTCGATGCGTAAATGAGTTGGGCTTTCTGTTTGGCACACCAGGTCCAGATGCGCTGGGAGTATTGTAAATTGTTCTCCAGAAGATAGGGCCAGTTTTGCTCGGTGGTGTCGCTACAGGCTCCCATGTGGATCACCACATCTGGAGCCAGTTCGTTGTTTTCGAGCGCCTTGATGAATTCCTGATGGTCGAGAAATCGCGTGCCTTTCAACGGAAGCATGTTCGCGCTTTTTCCGTCGGTCAAAGGATGGTCGACGAGCAGCAGTGAAGCGGATCCATGTTTTTTCTGAAGTGCCAGAGCCACTTGACTGCCGATGAAACCCGCGGCGCCGGTAACCCCGATCCATTGAGTTTTTGTCATACTTATTTTCGCAAAAAGGCGGCGATCGCCGCGACGACTTCCTCCAACTGTTCTGATTTCAATTCCGGGTAAATTGGGATACTCAAAACTTCGTCCGCCAGGCGCATCGCGATGGGTAACGCGTCGTTATCACACCCAAGATATCGAAAACATTCCTGGCGGTGGAGCGGGACCGGGTAATATATCTCGCATCCAATTCCTTTCTCGCCAAGGAAACGTTTCAAGGCATCGCGCCGGCCTGAACCAACTACGCGCAAGGTGTACTGGTTCCAAATATGTTCCGTCTCCGAGTGGCTTGCCGGCAATATGAGTTGGATACCCGTCGGTAGTTCACTCCCGGAGTTATTGCCGCAGGAGCAAATGTGAGACTGGAAAACTCCAGGTAACTTCGAGAGTCTTTCCGAGTAAAATGCGGCATTCCTTTGTCGTCTCTCTGTATAGGTTTGATAGTGCTGCAATTTAATGCGCAGTAAAGCTGCCTGCATCGTATCGATTCGAAAATTCGCCCCGACAAACTGATGGTAATACTTTGGTTTGGCACCATGGGTTCGCAACAATTGCGCGCGTTCCGCGAGCGTGTCGTCGTTTGTTACCAGCATTCCGCTATCGCCGAATCCACCGAGGTTTTTTGAAGGGAAAAAGCTGAAAGTGCCCATCGTGCCCATGCTTCCCGCGCGACGCCCTTTATACCCGGCTCCGAGAGCCTGAGCGGCATCTTCAATTACAGAAATTGCATGCTCAGTAGCCAGGCCCAAAACTGGATCCATCGCAGCGCATTGGCCAAATAGATGAACCGGGATAATAGCTTTCGTTCTACCGCTTAATTTTTTCGCCGCGTCCGCAACATCGAGGTTGAAGCAAATCGGGCAGGAATCGACGAAAACAGGAGTTGCTCCCGCCCGGGAGATGCATCCGGCTGTGGCAAAGAATGTGAACGAGGGGCAGAGCACTTCATCGCCTGACTTAATATCGAGTGCCATCAGCGCGAGTAAAATTGCGTCAGTTCCCGAGGAAACTCCCACTGCGTGACGAACCCCGGTCAACTCAGCAATTTCTTTTTCAAACAGAGCTACGTCCGGTCCGAGAATGAATTGTCCAGAGCGGAGAACTCGTTCGAAGGCCAGTTTTAATTCCGGTTCAAGGGGTAGATTCTGGGCGTTAACGTCCAACAGTGGAACAGGCATAAAATGTTACAGGAACCAAAAGACAATAGATTATCCAGCGTCTCTGCCTTGCAAGCAAAATCACTTGTTATCGGATTGGGGCATTATTGCGTCTCCCATGGGGATTTCGACCTTGAATGTAATGGAAACGCCTGGAGTGCTTTGGATCTGCAGACTTCCACCATGCATTTCACTCAAGCGACGGGAAATCGCCAGGCCCAAGCCCGAACCCTGTTGCTCGAACGTTTTTCTATTAAGTTGGGAGTGCGCGCGCAGCCCACCAATTTCGGCGGACGTCAGGCCGCGGCCAAGGTTCGTTATGGCAAGACAAAAATGCCTGTTCGTGCGGCATGCTTTCACGGTTACCGGGCTTCCGGCTTCTGAAAACTTGAATGCGTTGTCTGTCAATTCGCCGGTGATTTTCTCCAGGTGTGCCGGATCGATTCCAGTTCGAATATCTTCGACGCTCAATTCCAAATCCTTTTCCCGGTTTACTTCCTTCGCTTTTTTGCGAGTGATGGTGGTAATTCGTTCGAGCACGGGGAGAAGTTCAGAGGGAGGCGGCATTTTACGGCCTTCCCGCGCCGCAAGCTCAAGCTGCGAATAAAGTAAAAAATTTTCGGTAATGCGCTGGAGGCGAATGGCGGACTCGTGAATGTAGCGGCCAAATTCTTCGACATCCTGAGCTGTTAATTTGCCCGATTCCTCCACCAACATTGAACTGAAGCCAAGTATGCCGTTGAGCGGGGTGATAAATTCGTGCGGCAGCGAAAAGGTGATGCTGTCGCGCAGATCGGCGAATTTTCGCGCGGCTGCTTTGGCGAGTGTCGCACGAGTCTCGAGCCGGGCAGTCACCGCCGCCAATAATTCCTGCAGCGTAAACGGCTTCGTTAAATAATCGTCAGCACCAAGTTCCATGCCGTGGCGAACCTGCATTTTGTCGGCCGCGCCCGTCAGAAATATGAACGGAATGGTTGAAGTCTCCTCATTTTCGCGCAATTTGAGCAGGACTTCATAGCCGTTCATTCGAGGCATTTGGACATCGCAAAGGATCAGGTCAGGGGCCTCATTTTCGGCAAGGCTGACGCCGCGAGCTCCGTCCTCCGCGACAATGACTTCAAAGTTGCGGGATTCCAGCATTTCCACGATGAGTCCCCGAATGTCCGCGGTATCTTCGATCACTAATATTTTCTTCATTTCAAACGTGGTCGGCCGGCAACAAGTTAGCAAAGCTGTCTTATCCGGCGATATATATTTGGGAGGTCAATTGAGAGCCAATAGACCCGGTGACCAGGGGGGATTCGGCTAGGTAGGGTGCCGACCGCTGGGCGGCGCCCTCGGGCGTTACGGGCGTGTGCGTAATAGTCGGGGTGTGGAGCGCATTTAAGCCTCATTTGATTGCCACAATGATACCCTGGCGGAAAGTTCGAATCGGCTCAGTGCGCTCGAGCTGTAAAGCGATCGGACAATTTTGTTACGCCCGTGCGAACGGCCCAGCGGTCCGTTCGCTACCTGCGCGATGGACAGGTAGGGCGCCGACCGCTGGGCGGCGCCTGCGGGCGTTACGGACGTGTGCGTAATAGTCGCGGTGTGGAGCGCACTTAAGCCCCATTTTGATTACCGCAATGATACCGTGGCGGAAGTTCGGATCGGCTCGGTGCGCTCGACCCGCCGGGGTGATTGGACGATTCGTTACGCCCGTGCGAACGGCCCAGCGGTCCGTTCGCTACCTGCGCTCGGTTCGGCGCTCAAGCA
>JAQGOX010000105.1 GCA_028293365.1 Verrucomicrobiales bacterium
AGGAGTTTTTACGGGAAGTGTCGCAACGGCAAGTTCTCCGGCCGGCCCGGCGGTTCTTCAGGTTGCACACGGCGATGCGCTCGAAGTGATTTATAACGACGCCTCACCGCTCCATACATCGATCGCTGGCGCAATAGCAGATCTTCAGGCGCCAATCATTACCAACGTGGCTGCAACGAATCGATTTGCCGCCGAAGTGATAACCTGGAACACCGATGAACCGGCGAATTCGGTTTTGGTCTGCCTCACAAACGGAACCGTTTTTGGAATTTTTAACAGTGCGGACCTGGAGACCGAGCATTCGCTGCTGGTTAAAAGGACGACGCCGGGCGTTACCTACCAGTTCTATGTTGTTTCGACAGATGAAGCCGGGAACGCGAGCACCAATAATAACGGTGGAAAATTCTATACCTTCGTCGCCGCTGGAGTCCCAACGGTGTTGTTGGTGAATAATTATGTCTCCACCTCCGAGAGCGCGGACATACCGGTGACTGTTTACACGGATGCTCTCGATCAGACTGGGGTAAGCTACGAAGTTTGGGACGAAGCGCAAAACGGATCTCCCACCTTCGATAATCTAAGACCTTATCGAGTCGTGGTTTGGAGAATTAATGACAGCTTCTGGGACTTTACATCCATTACGCCCCAGGAACAGGACGCAATTCAAAAGTATTTAAATGCTGGAGGCTCATTCTTCATGAGCTCGATGGAAATACTGACTCGGCTCGGCGCCGTGCCGTTCCGCAACGACGTGCTTCAGGTCCAGGAATTCACGAGCAGTTCGACCGGAGGTTGCACCGAATGCGACGAGGATCATTCAGTGCCATCGGTCCAGGGTAACACCTTTGATCCGGTCGCTCCAGGAGTGAGTGTTGCCATTGATTATTCGGCCTATCCGAGTGATTTTATCGGGGAAACGATTGATCCCGATATTAGTGACACATTCACGGCTTCAACCAATGCGGTGCCGTTTTTGTTTGAGCCGGCTTCAGGCCGAACGGTCGGGGTGCGATATCCTCGTGCGGGGCAAGACAGTCATGGCAGGATTGTCTTCCTAAGCTTTCCGCTCGATGGGGTGCCGATGGAAGGAGAAGCCCCGAATAACCGCTCAAGTTTGCTGAAAAGCATTTTAGCTTTTTTGGCCCCCGGCCTAAATGGCGTGGCCAGTATTGCCTTGAATAATTCGGAGTACACGGCTCCTTCCCAAATAACCATTGAAGTGGGGGATTCCGACCTGACGGCAACCAATCCGGTTGTTGTTCACGTTTTCAGTGACTCTGCTCCGGCGGGGCGCGACGTGGCCCTGCAGAGCACACCGCTCCCCGGTCTATTTCGCGGATTTTTGAGCCTCACGACAAATACTGTCGCAGCGCCCACCGAGTTAACTGTAAAGGATGGAGATACGATTGTAGCCCGATACCACGATTTGAGTCCCAATAATATTGTGCAGGCCGCCGCGCTTGTGGATTTGCAGCATCCAGGCATCTCAAATATTGTTGTCGATACAACCTATCAGGAGGCATCGATTACGTGGGATACCACGGAGCCGACGGACGCACTGGTGCAGTTCGGTGAGTCCACATTCCTTGGAAGGGTGGCCTATTCTTCGGCCTTTCTGACATCTCACGAGGTTACGTTGGTAGGGTTGCAGCCGGACCGTACTTATTATTACCAGATTGTTAGTCGTGATTTGGCCGGCAATACCTCGGTTGATGATAATGACGGAAAGCTCTACACTTTCGCTACCCCAAAACCACTGTTGCCGCCCTGGTTCGACGACCTGGAGCATGGATCGACGAATTGGTCGATTTTGGATTCTGACCAGGCGGGTTCCAATGTTAACTGGGAATATGGCCGGCCTTCGAATGCGCTGGCGACCGGGGGCCACTCAGGAAATAATGTTTGGGGGGTCAATTTGCACGGTGAGCAGCCGGACGAAGCAGACTCATTTTTGATTGGACCGGCTATTCTACTCAGCGGTGGGAATCGAGCGACGCTTCGATTTTGGCAGATTTACGATTTTAATCCCGATTCAGTGTTTGAATTTGGCCAATTACTTATTGTCACCAATTCGCAGGGTTCGCCGAACTCCATAGGGTCGTTCGATGGCGCGAGCGACGGATGGGAGCAAGCGGAATTAGACCTGACGCCGTACATCGGCTCTGTGATTCAATTAGTTTGGGAATACACCCTTTTTGATTTGGATTCCAACCCTCACCCCGGATGGCTCATTGATGATGTCTCAGTAACAGTCACCAACGAATTTGCAGGTGCAATTGTAGTTAGTAATAATATCGCGGCCGCGAAATTCACCATAACCGGCCCAACCAATTACACCAGTTCTGGAGTGAAGGGCAACTTCACAAATGCGCCCGCCGGAGATTATGTCATAACGTTCGGACCGGTACCGTACTATACAACGCCACCGACGCTGACTAATTCACTCTCGCTGAGCAACCAGATAATTTACTGGGTTGGAGTTTATTCCTTTCCCGATGCGAACTTGAATGGGATTTCGGACCTTTGGGAGCAGGAACATTTTGGAAGTGTTTCTCCGACTCGAACACGATCGTCTGACACGGATGGCGATGGCATGAGTGACTACGGTGAATTCATCGCGGGCACAGATCCGAATGACTCCCAGTCCAGGCTGCACATTTCACCGGACGTCACAATTTTGCCGACAAGCGCGATTCGACTCCAATGGAACAGCGTACAGGACCGGATATACCGGGTTTTTTCGTCGAAAGATGGAGCAGCGTGGCTTTCATTCCCGGATTTAATCAAGGGGACAGGTGGAGTGCTTTCGTTTACAGTACCCGGAGATCCTCAACAAAGCGTTCGATTCTTTAAAGTCGAAGTTTCGCAATAATTACGCGCTCGCGGAGGCCTCGAACGCAAACGCATGCTGGAGATACTCGAGGCTCCCTCGCGCAATTATTTCCGGGCCTTCATCGAAATTAAAAACTTCGACCGAGACGAACCCAGTGTAACGAACTTCTTTCAATGCCGCAGCAATTGGTTTGAAATCCACTTCTCCGAACCCCGGGCCTTTCAAGTTTTTATCATTCGCATGAAAATGCGCGAAGTGAGGCGACGCTGATCGGATGATTTCGGGTATCGATTTTTCCTCCGAGCTCATCGCTTTTACATCCAGGATGATTTTGAAATGAGGCGTGTGCAATTGCTCTGCAAAACGAATGGCTTCCTGCGCAGTGTTAATGAAATTCGTTTCCGCCGGTGACAAGGGTTCGAAACAAATCGTGACCGCTCGCTGCTCCGCCTTCATGGCTGGTTCTCGAAAGCAAGCGGTTGCCCAATCCCACGCCTGATCTGAACTCACTTCAGGCAAGACCTGCCGTTGTTTCGGCGAGCCAACGACAATTACTTTGCCTCCCAGATCGGCGCAGAAATCGACCAATTCTGACAAATAGTTAGTGGTGCGCCGCCGGATTTCCACATCCGGATGCGTTAAATGTAATCCCTCAGTCTGTGCCAGCACCCAATGAATGCCGGCGATTTCAATGTTCGAGAGTTTTGCCAATTCTCGAATTGCGGCGCGTTTAGGTTTCGAAATATCGGTTACGTATTTCGCAATTGTAAAGG
>JAQGOX010000124.1 GCA_028293365.1 Verrucomicrobiales bacterium
AGGCCGACGTTTTGCCTGGGGGACGGTGGCGAGTTTCTCATTTGTGCTCCTTACATTTTGGGGCTTCAACCTCTGGTCGGCCGTGCATCACCCTCTATAAACGAACGCTATGCCGATCGTTGTTATAGGACTAAGCCACCATACGTCTCCGGTCACCGTACGGGAGCGGTTTGCTTTGACGGAAGCCCAAATTCCTGGGGTTTTGCAGAAGCTGCGCGCTTCGGGTGCGGCCGAAGAAGCCGTCATTCTTTCGACCTGCAATCGAGTGGAATTGTATGCCGCCACTTCGGATCCGGAAAAGCTAAAGTCCATCCGATCATTCTTAATCGATAGCTGCAATTACAACGAACCGCTCCACAATGAAGTCTACGCACTCGGAGAGCCGGATAGCATCGAACACCTTTTCAAAGTGGCCTGCGGCCTGGATTCGATGGTTTTGGGCGAAACTGAAATTCTAGGCCAATTGAAAAAGGCCTACGACCTGGCCCTCCAACACAAACAAACGGGCAGCCGGCTGAATAAGGCTTTTCAACGCGCTTTTAATGTCGCCAAACACATTCGCACGGAAACAAATATCCAGCGTGGAAGCGTTTCCGTAGGATCGGTCGCGGTGGAACTCGCCGAGAAGATTTTCACTAAACTTGATGAACGCGATGTCATGGTGATTGGGGCTGGGGATACGAGTGAAAAAACGGCGCGGGCTCTGCTGAGTCGTGGCGCCCGAAGTATTTTCGTGTCGAATCGCTCACATGAGCGTGCCGTCGCCCTCGCAGCGGAACTGAATGGTCGTGCGATTCATTTTGATGAATGGTCTCGAGAATTCGACCGAATCGACATCATTATTAGCAGCACCGCGGCGCCGCACTATGTGCTTGATCGCGAGAAACTGATCCCGCTAATGAAAGGACGAAAGAACCGTCCTCTGCTGTTGATTGATATCGCGGTTCCCCGTGATATCGAACCAGAGGTAAATACTCTGGAAAACGTTTATTTGTTTAACATTGATGACTTGCAGGCGATCGCCGCCGGTTATTTGAAACAACGCAAAGAGGAGATCGCACGCTGCGAATCGATTATCCGTGAGAAAGCGAAGGCAATCTTGAATATGTTTGGTCCCCGTCCCTCTGGCGCTGCCTCGGATCTCGCGCTCGGTCATTCTTAATAAATCTCATGAGTTTAAACCGGCCGATTCACATTGCGTCGCGCGGTAGTGCGCTGGCCCTTGTTCAAGCGAATTTGGTGCTGGCGCAATGCCGGGAACATTTTCCCGGGAAACAGTTCGCGCTTAAAATCATTAAAACTACGGGCGACAAGTTACAAACAGCGACCTCGAAACAAATTGCCCAGGAAAGCACCAAAGGACTTTTCACGAAAGAGCTGGAAATCGCACTGCTGAATGGGGAGGCTGACCTTGCAGTCCATAGCCTGAAAGACTTGCCCACAGATCTGCCCGCTGGCCTGATGCTTGCTGCAGTCAGCGCCCGTGCCGACGTTCGGGATGTTCTGATTTACCGCAACGGGGCTCATTTTCAAACCCGGGCCATGAAGTCAGGCTCCTCGATCGGAGACTTTCCGATTTCGGCTGCAATTGCCACAACGAGCACGCGTCGAAAAGCCCAGCTACTGGCAATGCGACCCGATCTGCGGATTCTTCCCATTCGCGGAAATGTAGGTACCCGCTTGCAAAAGTTGGCTTCGCAATCCGATCTGGATGGTATCGTCCTGGCGGCTGCAGGGTTGGAGCGCCTCGGATTTCGCGTTGATTCAAATGGTTCCTTAACAGGCGAAGGAACGCCCGTTGGTTTGTCCGTGGCTTTTTTAACCATCAATGAAATGCTGCCCTGTGTAGGCCAGGCTGCTTTAGGTATCGAAATTCGCGAAAATGATCCTGAAATTGCGGCGATTGTGGGAAAACTAAATGATCCCAACACATTCGCCTGTGTCTCAGCCGAGCGCGCTTTTTTGCAGACGATGGGAGGCGGATGCCTTAGTCCAGTGGCCGCGCTGGCGAACGTGGATGGGGCCGTACTGCGGATGCGCGTGATTTCTTTCAAAGGTGAGAAACCGGCGACTGCTGTGGGGGAAAGACCGGCTGGTGAAGCTGTTCAATTGGGGCGCTATCTCGCAGGTCGGATAGCGCTTGCCTAATAGCGCGAGACCCTTGATCGGCATTTGCATTGACATCTAAAAGAGTGTTGCACATCGTCCCGCCGCATGTTTGATCTTCCAGATTTTAAGAGCGCAAACGTGGAGTTGCTCGCGTTGTTGCGCCGATTGTCGGTGTTCACTGGCGATTTCACTTTGGCGTCAGGGGCCAAAAGTAATTATTACATCGATTGCCGGCTTACTACCCTGCATCCAAAAGGCGCCTGGCTCGTCGGAAATCTGATGCGGCATTTAATATTCACGGAATTGGGCAAACGCAATGCGACGATCAAAGCGGTTGGTGGCCTGACAATGGGTGCAGATCCCATTTCGCTGGCTATCTCGGTTGCTTCCTACCTTCATGATCCTGCGACTGCGGTAAACAGTTTTGTAGTCCGAAAAGCGCCGAAATCTCATGGGCAAACAAAATTGATCGAAGGTGAGTTCAAGCCCGGTGATCGCGTGGTCGTAATTGACGATGTTATTACCACCGGAGAATCGACGATCAAAGCAATCGATGCAATTATTCAAGCGGGCGGAATTGTCGAATTTGCCGCTGTCCTCGTCGATCGCGAACAGGGAGGACGCCAGAACATCGAAGCAAAGGGCTATAAAACTCTAGCGGCATTTACACGCAGCGTCCTGCTGCCCGATCTTCGCCCTTCCTAAGTAAGTATGGAAGTGATTTGGTTCGTTCTCGCTTTTTAAGGCTTGTCAATTTGAACGATAAGTTCAACATCAGGGATCACCTGATTGAGTTTTAAGGGGCGACGTCCCTGTCGGGTGCGAAACATCTCGTGTGAAAGATGAATATCAACCCCTACAAAGCGATCGCGGGATCGAGCCTGGATTACGAACTCTCGCAGGCTTATAATACGGTTTTAGAAGCGATCGTGCGGCCTTATTCCGGCGAAGTGAAGGCGGCGAATTTTTTAAAAGCGCGCATTGAAACTTCCTTTCGCGCTTCTGTGGTTACTGGCCAGACACGCACGGATCCCCCTCTTTATTTTGCTCGCCTTGATAATGACGCCAGTACTAGTACCGAAACCACGGGAGAAACCTATCCTTTGGCAATCTCGCGACTCGGCTTGGTATTGGCATATCGCAACGTGAGTTCGTAGCAGGTTTGCGCCGGCATGGGAGGGTCGGGCCAAATTTGGACTCCGTGTTCGCTTTGGCGCTCCCTAATGCTTCTTGCGTTTTAACGCGAGGCGTACTGAAATAGACGAAATCCAATTTCTTATGAAATCCAATTTCTGGCGCCAGCGTGCCTTGATCCTTCTGCTCGTAATAGTCTCAAAGGTTTTGAATTCCCATGCGGAATTCCGGTCCGGCGCGGCAATGAGAATAGTTACACCCGCTCCCTTATTACCCGTTTCTGGCGGCGTCGGACCATCACACGCCACCGAGCGCAAGCTTGGAGAGCTAACTGTCCGTGCGCTGGTTCTCGAAGAAGGAACCAATCGCGTGGCTATCGTCGGCGCGGATTTCCTTGGATTTCCATCAGTTCTTGGCGATAAGGTTCGCGCCAGGGTGTCCGGGATTACGCCGCGGAATATTCTGATCGGTTCCACCCATACACACAGCGCCCCCGATTGTTATGGCTTTCCCGACGAAAAAGGCGGCTTCAGCGTTGATTTGAAGTATTTGGATTCGGTGTGCGAAAAGATGGCGGACGCTATCGATGAAGCGGTGGAAAAGCTGCAACCTTCGACTCTTAAAATTGGATCTGGCGAAGCCAAAGGAAAGATCGCGTACAATTACTATGCGCCTCAACTCTATGACCCTCGGTGCAGTGTGATGCAAACGATCGGGATGGATGGAATGCCGATCGCGACGCTCGTCAATTATGCAATACATCCTGAGGTGATCGGTTCTGACCAAAAAATTCTCAGTCCAGACTTGGTTGGACCGCTTTGCGATCGGCTCGCAGAACAGGGCGGGGGATTGGGGATATTTCTGAATAGCGCCCAGGGCGGCATGGTGACGGCCGATTGCCGCGGTCCAGATGGCAAGGATATTCGAACCTGGGATGAATGCCTGCGCATCGGGAATCTGCTGGCGGACGAATCAATGCGAATTCTTCGGCAGGCGGCGGTGCAAAGCGCTCCGCACCTGTTTTGCACAAATCGAATGATTCGATTTCAAGTCGATTCTTCCATGATGCGGCAGATCATGAAGTTGTCTCCATTGGGCTACAAAAACGAGCAGGAAGGATCGGTGCTTGCGACCATTAATTTGATAAACTTGGGGAATGCGCAGTTCTTGACGATTCCGGGAGAAGCCCTTCCCAATATCGGTTACTTTCTTAAGCGGAAAATGAAGGGAAAACATCAGTTTTTATTCGGTCTCACGAACGATGCTTTTGGTTATATCCTGACGAAAGTCGATTTCAACAGTTTCAAACGGTATGAATACGTGTCGCGTACCTCCCTGGGAGAAATGACTGGAGAAACCTATATCAATGAAGCTTTGGATTTGGTGGAACATTCACCGGCACCCTGACTCAACTTCGATTGTCCACCCGGCCTCTTAACTCTGCGGCTTGCCGGCCGCTTCCGGTAAACGCTGTGACGGAGGTCTGGTCGTCGTCACCGCGCTGACTGGAACGGGCGCAACGGTGGGAGGGGTTAACCCTGGAAGAATCGCACGATAAACCTGTCCTTCCTTGAGGGCAATTGCTTCGGAAGCCTGAAAAGTGCGATAGCGCACCGGTATGGTTTCTCGCGTCTTTCCGTCATGCGCCTTGAAGACCGCAAAATGTAAATGCGGGCCGGTTGTAAATCCGGTGTTGCCGGAAAGTGCAATCCAATCTCCAGCTTTGACATGTTGTCCAACTTTGACGCGACATCCTCCCTTCATGAGGTGGACATAATGGCCAAGCGTTCCATCGGCATGTCGAACGAGAACATAATTCGCATCCCACTCAAATTTTTTGTCGGGCCCTCCAATCTCGGAATCATCCTTAATCCCGACCACTTCGCCGTCTCGTGCACAATGGACGGGAGTCCCGAGAGGCATACGAAAGTCGAGGGAATACCGGTCCCCGCCTGTGTGGCTGAAGTTCCCGTCGTATCCCTGACTGACGGGATAGGCAGTTCCGACTGCGAACGGTAAAATATAAACGGCACTGTCATCATGCTTCACGTTGAGACGGCCCCAGGTCGCGTAGTACGTGTACGACCAGCTTGAATCCTTGTCGGAGTTTTTAGGAGTAAGGTCGAACGCTTCTGTGTGGCTTCGGGGCGGCAGCGTAACTGTGTAGGGAAGTTCATGCGTACAGCCGAGATTTGCCAAATCCAGCTCAAATGTTACCGTTACGTAGCTGGCCTGGAGGTTATCTACATAGAAGAGAGTTCTGTTCCCTTCTTTTCCCGTTGTCACTTTGATCAGTTTTTCCGACCGGCCCCCCTGCGCAAAAAGCGGCATGGTGAGCAAAAAATTCAAAATGACGAATAAAAGGAAATTCCGGATACTCGAACCGAAAGGCAAATTTTGTCGCGGGAAATGGGGGTCTGTTTCAAACCGTGAACCACTTGCTCCAAGGTTGTCCATTTTCTGGACATCAAGCCAGGGCGGCGCAGGACACTTTTCAAACCGCGCTCGATCCCATTTATTTTCAAAGAGGATCAATTTCAAAAGCGCAAGTTGTTGAATCGTTTAATCGAATGAATTTGAAAAATCGGGATCAGTGCAAAAAGCCTGTTTGAAAAATCGGCTGGTCGGTCGGCCGTCGCCGAAAATAACTCTGATCTTTTTTTTCTCACGTTTGCCAATCGTTTTATTTGAGAGCCTTAACTTCAGGCGGGT
>JAQGOX010000165.1 GCA_028293365.1 Verrucomicrobiales bacterium
GATTTCACCACCGCGCAGTTCGATGGCGACGGCAAGAAAACGAAAAACGCGAAAGTGACCATTAAACACAATGGGGTGGTTATCCACGACAACCTTGAATTAAAGGACCACACGCCAGGAAACGGAAAGAATGAAGATAGTTCTGGAGGCCCTTTCCAATTACAAGGCCACGGCAATCCCGTTTTTTATCGGAATATTTGGGTGTTGGAGAAGTAATTGACTCGCGGGTTTCGGCTGTCCGAACTCGATTTTCCGTCAGAAAAACTATCCCTATTCGCTCGTTGAAGCGGGATAGTGTTTCAACTAAGCGATTCCTAAGCGCCTCGTTTGGCCTGCGGCTGCCGGTCGATTTTCCTGAGTTGTCCTTTCGCTGAATCCCCAATTGTTTTCGAGGAATCAGGCCAGCTCCGCATCTCTTTTTCCAAAATTGGCTGGAACAATCTTACAGCGGTCCGGTCTGCGAAAGGGTATCCCGGACGTAAACGCGGGGTGTATTCGAGTTTGTAAGCCATGGTTTTATCATCGCAAACTGCCTGCAGAGCACTCTTCGATGTTTTTGCGGCTGATTTAATTGCGGCTGCACGCACGTCCGACCGGACCGTCCGATCGACTATGATGCGGTCAATTGCGATTCGAATTCGATCATCGTTGGCCCCTTTTGCGACCTTGATGGCTTCCATAGCCAGTTCCGGAGATCCACTTTCAACGCAATGCGCGATCCACGAAGGTTCGTCCGTGAAATTCCCGAGGGCGAGCCGTGCCTTCAAAAGTAATCGATAATCGCAGTTTAAGTGCTCTCCGGTCACGACGTCCAAAAGTCTCCTCAATTGTTTGCTGCGCACTTCATTGTTTCGTTCCGCACGCAGATTCAGCAGGCAGAAATCAGCAATCTGCTCCTTCGTTCCTTCACAATCGATGCTGCTGGATCCGGCAGAAATGTGAGCGCCGAATGATTTGAGAGGCCAGATCAGCGTCCTGCTTCCAGCTCTGAAAGTGCATTCATTTGCTAACGCATTAAGCCTCCATTTTCCGTTTTCGGTCTGAGTAAATTGAATGTCGCGATCGGCGATTTCGTAGATTTCATGTTTGAACTTTGGCATCGTTCGGAACGGGCTGGGTCGATATTTCAGCAATTGAGAAACGAATTCCCGATAACCCTCCATGATTTCCTGGCCATAGTTGAGATACAATGATTGGAGGCATTGCATGAGAAGCATTTGGTTCTTTTTTTCTTCAGCAGACCCTTTCGATCTCTCCGCGACAGGCAACAGATAGGGAGCCAAAATCCCGGTTGCATCGATCACAAGTCTTTCCCGAGCCCCCTGACTATATCCACCTTTCTGCCGCAACCCTTCAGCTTCCTCACTCAATGCTCGAAATCCGGCGAGATCCGGCGGTTTTGGCCCGGAGATTGGAACTGTTCGGACAAGTCTGCGAAAATCGCCGATGGTTTTCGGGCTGTGAGCGCTCTTTTCGTAATCTGCGATAACTTCTCCGAGCACTGTTTTTACAGTGCGCAATTCTTCCCCGTCGAAAGCATCTTTACTCGCGACCGGATGACGCTCCATCTCCGCAAGCTCTGCGACGGTTTGAAGAATCACCTGCGTGGATCGTTCGATTGCGGAATAATCAAGGGTATTGGGTGTGTCCGTTGCAGCGTGATAATCCACGCCGGTTCCGCAGGAAAAAAAGAGGCACGGTATTCCTTTCGATTCGAATGCCACATGATCGCTGCGCGGTCCCACCAGGTCCGAGCCGAGGGGAAGTATCCGTATGTGTGCGTTCGTGCCAAATCGAAGGATTTCTTCCCGAATCGAAGGATACCTTTCGGTCCCCGAAATGAAAAGCGTCTCCCGGACTGAATCCAGAAACTCCCGCCCCAGCATATCGACGTTCACCACTCCCACGATTTTCGCCTGAACTACATCCGTCCGGCATGAGAACGCAAAGGATCCAAGCAGCATCTTTTCCTCGCAATCGAAAGCTGCAAACGCGACGGTTCGCTTCGGTCGATGCCGGCTCAACTCTTTGGCTGTTGCCAAAAGAGCGGCTACCCCCGAAGCGTTATCCGCGGCACCTGGATGGATTCTTCCCTTCACCTTGCCAAGGTGATCGTAGTGTGCGGAGAGCAGAACGATTTCTGACCCGAGCTGTTTGTCACTGCCAGGCAGCACTCCAATCACATTATTGCCATAGCCGAATGAAAGGGAATAATCTGTTAATCCAACTCATTTGGCTGAGAATAGGCGGCCCCAACTTCTCGTCAACTTCGTCTGGCACTTGAGCTGCCCATAAGCGTTAACTTCAGGAATCGGGTCGAATACTTGGCGGAGCGCGGCTTTGTCGCCGAGACAAGTTGAGCGCGCTTGAAAATTATCCTAGCCCCTCTGCTATTCGCACGTGCTGGGCGTTGTGCTCGGCGCACATACCCCTGCCGGAAGTTCGGACCGGCTCAGTGCGCTCGCCCCGCCGGGGGTGATCGGACAATTTCGTTACGCCCGAGCGAACGGCCCAGCGGTCCGTCCGCTACCTGCGCGTTCGAAAGGTAGGGCGCCGACCGCTGGGCGGCGCCCGCGGGCGTTACGGACGTGTGCGTAATAGTCGCGGTGTGGAGCGCATTTAAGCACCACGGGCAGCCCAGGATTCCGGCTGACCTCAGGCAGCTTTAAAGCTCTTTTTCAGTATGAAATGGATTGGGATGTAAAATAAAAGAGGCAGTGCGACCATAAGCATAACCAGCCAAAGCGATTCAGGCATCCAGGTTTGCACGGTCTGATCACTGAGCCCGAAAACGTAGTTGATATTGACCGGTGCCTTCGGATTGCTCAAAACGGCGCCTGGCCGCGGCATAAAAAAGTAGCTGGTCAGCATTAACGTCCACGCGGTGACCGTCCAGGCTGGCAGTGAGCGGCGATTATAACCGAGCTTCGCGACCAGATAGATCAGAAAGAACGGAAGCCAGCCGTGAAAGAATGAAAGGCCGCGCAGAAATAGCGGCAGCTTCGGGTTGAACATATAATCGGTCATCCCAATGAGTTTGAATCCGCTGAGATGCGCCAGGAAATCGGCACACCAGAGTGTCTGTGGCACCACGATTCCCACCGCGGCCATTCCCGCCAGCAGCGCACTTTCCTTCCATACGGCTGCCAAAGCTAAAAAAAGCGCGATGTCACAAAAATATAAGAAATTGGTGAACCCGTACTTGGAGGCATAAACTGGCACCAGCACGGCCATGAAGGATGTATAGGACAGTTTGATCCAAAGGGGGATCGGCCCGCCCTTAACTGTGGAATTTCCCGAGTGATTGAGCCGAACGTCACGGGTATTTATCAATGTGCTTTCCATATTGTTTTTAAGTGAATTCGGAGGGATTTCCGATATTCATTACGCAATGAGCATCGATCGAGATGGTCTCGGACTGTTAATTGATAAAAAGTTCCCGAGTATTGAACCGATCAATGGAACGGATGTGGAGTCATGGCAGAGGAAGCAATCGCGAGGTCACCCTGTCGAAGTATCCGTCAGGAAATCTTGCCTCCCAGCCGTGAATTGTTAAAAACAGACGCCCCATCGACGGAAAGAAAATGAACATTCATCACCTCGAGCTTTTCTACTATGTCGCCAGGAATCGGGGGATCAGCGAAGCCGTTCGCAAAATGCCCTACGGGATTCAACAGCCCGCGCTGAGTGTGCAGATCTTTCAGCTAGAGCAATCACTCGGTAAAACATTATTCCAGCGGCGACCCTTCCAACTCACCGCGGAAG
>JAQGOX010000174.1 GCA_028293365.1 Verrucomicrobiales bacterium
GGTGCGGAGTGAAGAATTAAAAACCGTCTCCCAAACCCTTTCAAACACGGCCGCGAACCTGGTCAAAACAGAGCAAAAGGCAAAAGCTGCTGCTGAGGTGGCCGCTGCTGAAGTAGCCAAGCGCGACACCAAGATCAACGAACTCGAAGGGCAACGGGATGATTTGACCAAGAAAATGACCGACCTCAACGGTTCGATTTCCAATCTCGAAGGACAAATTTCCGCAACCCAAAAGAAACTTGCCGCCTCGGAAGGCGATCGTGAGTTCCTGCTAAAAGAATTGAAGCGGATGCAGACCGAAAAAGCAGAACTGGAACGCCAGTTCAACGACCTTGCGCTCATGCGTGAGCAAGTGCGCAAACTGCGCGACGAACTTTCCATCGCACGCCGGCTCGACTGGATCCGCCGTGGAATTTACGGCACAACCAAGGGTGCGGAGAAGCTGTCACAGCGGCCGCCACCGTTGCCCGCTCAGACTAATTATGACTTGAACGTCGAAATCCATCAAAACGGATCGGCGACAGTGGTACCCAAAGCCACGAATACTCCCGCGGCGACCCCCGCTCCGGCAGTCGCTCCCGCTCCCAAATGATTGATCGCCATGTATTGCCAGACTCGTTTGGTCGCGTAATGCGCGACCTGCGGGTGAGTCTAACTGACCGATGCAATTTTAGGTGCCTTTACTGCCTTCCGGAAACCGAGGAAGCCGCGAACTTTTATCGCGGCAAGTTCGACGCAGTCAACAATCCCAAACCTCGAAAACTGGCACTACCCGCGGCAAAACCGCGCTCCGAAATACTTTCGTACGAAGAGATCGAACGCTTTGTCCGAATTGCGGTGACACTTGGAATTGATAAAATCCGATTAACGGGCGGCGAGCCGTTGCTTCGCCAGAACGTTGAGTCGCTGGTGCAAAAGCTACGCCGGATTCCCGGTTTGACCGACCTTGCCATGACCAGCAATGCCCTGCTCTTCCCGAAAAAAGGCCGAGCACTCAAGGAAGCGGGGTTGAACCGAATCAGTTTCAGCATGGATTCCCTGGATCCAATGAACTTCAAGAAAATCACTGGCCGTGATGGACTCGCCGAGGTGTTGGAAAGCATCCAGTTGGCCCGTGAACTGGAGTTGACCCCGTTAAAAGTTAACGCGGTGATTATTCGTGGAATTAATGATCACGAAATTGAGGATTTAGCCCAATTTGCGCAGCGCGAACAATTGAGCTTTCGATTCATTGAATTCATGCCGCTCGATTCGAGCCGGACCTGGCTTAAGGAAATCGTAGTTCCGGGCCGCGAAATCCTGGACCGCCTAAAAAAGCGATTCGATCTAAAACCGGTGCTGAGTTCAAACCCTTCTGAAACCGCCCGACGGTGGCGTTTTAACCAGGGCAGCGGAGAGATCGGAATTATTGCCCCGGTGACCGAACCGTTTTGTGGACATTGCAATCGCCTCCGCCTGACTGCCGATGGCAAAATACGCACCTGCCTTTTCAGCCTTCACGAACACGATATCAAAACGCCCATGCGAAACGGCGCCTCGGATGAAGTGATTGCTGAAATGCTCCGCGGAATCGTTCTGCAAAAAGAATCCCGTCATCACATTGGCGAACCCGAATTCGTGCAACCCGGCCGGACCATGAGTTGCATTGGCGGATAGGGTTTCCTCGCGGCGCTTCAAGCCTTTGGATCACCGGTAAGACGTTCGTCATGCGTCGGCATCGGTTTGCCGGGACGAAAATGTTCGATATGTTCAAGCCGTGCAAGGAGGTTGAGATTTTTGTCTAAGAATTCAGACAGTGCGAGATTAACGGCATTGTGAAGCGTCTCCGGGGATGCTTCTGCCCGCAGATTCAAGATGAGTTCAGCACGATCGATCGGTTCCGAAAGCTCTTGCGAAAGTTCGGGCACCAGATCGTTTCGCACTAGATTGATCACCCCAAGTTCAGGCAGGCCATCTTCGGGTGATAGAGTCATTTTCAGGTGCGCGATTTCCGCTCCTTTCGCCAGCAGCAACACTTGGATGCTGTTCGCCAGGCTCGTCATTACCAGATTTGCATCAAAAACTTTCGGCGAGGAAATCTTAACGCTGCAATTGAGCCAACCCAGCAATGCTTCACCCGCTGCATAGGTCGCGTAATCAACATCCATCACCTTGCGGGATCGTTGGTCTTCGGCGATCAATTGATCGAACCAGGGTGTCATATGCAGGCCCGACCGGGCACAGCCGGCCCGAATTTCCGCCTGGGGAAACGAAGATGACAGTTTCTCTTTGAGAAACCCAAGCTCTGACTCCGAAAGCAGATCGGACTTATTGACAAAAATGAGATCCGCCTCTTCCAATTGTTTCCGATAAATGTAGATGACCTTGTCCGAAAAACGGGTATCCGCCTGGGGCCGTAATCCGAGTACCCGGGCCGCTCGAATCGGATCGACTACGACACTCAAAGGCGCAACCAGGAAGTTATCTCCATAGATGCGGCGTAGCGGATAGCTTACGGTCGCAAGCAAATCGGTACAACTGCCCACCGGCTCGGCAATAAATAAATCCGGTTGGTTCGAGGTGGAAAGTCGTGCGGCAGCCTCCATCAGCGAATTGAATCGGCAGCAGAAACAGCCTCCACTGATTTCTTCAGTGGCAAATCCTCGAGAACGAAGCAAAGTGGTATCCACCAATGCACTTCCCTGATCATTCGTAATCAAACCAACGCGAAGGCCTTTGGCGCTAAAATATTCCGCCATGCGAGCCACACAAGTTGTTTTGCCCGCGCCCAAAAAACCGCCGATCATGATGTAGCGCGCCCTGGGCATCGTCGCTGTGGGCAGGCGAGGTTGAATGCTCATTCGTTTTTCATTATTATTCGGTGCGTGGTTAATGCGTAATCAACCACCACTTGGCAATCTTCGGCTTAGGGTCACAGAGGCTTCTACCATAAATAACCAATTCGCGCTACCAGCTCTTTTTCTTTTCGATTTCCGGTGAAGATGTCTATGGGTGGCCTGGAATCGCGAGCAATCCAGCCACCTTTCAACCACAAATGTTACTGATTTTAGCGCCGATGATTATAAACGCGCGCGCTGGCGCCGCTGGCTCGGGCATAACAACACGCTTGACACACCTTTCGATGTGAACACCCTTTCGACTGAGCAGGCTGCAAGCTCCGACGGAGTAACCGATGGACAAATTACCTGGTACGATTACGAAGGAAAAACATACAGTGACGGCCAGGGCACCCAAATCCTGCCGGGAGTCATCGCCCGCGTGCAGCCAGATGGAACCACCTGGTACAAATACTTCCAGCGCAATCTCTGGGGAAACGTTACGAACGAGATTGAACGATGGACGAATGGCGTGGGATACAGCCGAACCAACCGGTATGTCTATTCCACCGATGGAACCGACTTGCTTTATCACCGGGGACCTTCCGATGATGCCAGTCATGCGCGGGTCGGATATTTCTATGATTCCTATCACCAGCCACTTCGCATGACCAACGCCGTCAATGAAGTGACCACTTACACCTATGACGGGTCCCACCGGCTTTCTACTGAAATGCGACCGACTGGATTGCTAAAAACGTACACCTATTATCCCAGCCTAAACTTCCTTTCGAACGTGGTCGATACCGTTAGCGGAACCCCTACGCGGACGAATCTTTACACATGGCAGAATGGGATGGTTCGCACATTGACAGACGAACGCGGGCTCGTAGCCACGTACAGCTTCGATTTGCTCAACCGGCCTACCACCACGATTTATCCGGATGGGACGGGTGAAACAAATGTGTATACCCGCGCCAACGGGACGAAGATTATCGACCGCGCTTTCTTTTATGACCGGCTCGGGGACAAGACCTCTTTTGTCTGGGACGGTTTGCAGCGGCTCATTTATCAGACCAATGCGCTCGGGGTGGTCACGCAATATGGCTACTGCGATTGCGGCGGGCTTTCTTCAGTAGTCCAGGGTTTAGGCACGGCGGTCCAAAGCACGACCTCCTATTACTATGACGAAGCCGGGCACAGAACCAGGAGTATGCTCGGAGACAATACCAGTATTACAAATGTTTTCGACAGTTTGGGACAGATCGTGATTACACGCGATGGACTCGGTTCCACCACCAATTATTTCGACAACGTAGGAAGGCTGGCGGCGGTATGGAATACTGGTGGCCAGGTGGAGGAGCGCCTGTATGATCTGGATGACCGGGTGATCGACAGGACCGACGCCGATGGGCGTGAATTCGTGAACACTTACGATTCGGCAGGACGTTTGGTGACGCGGCTGTGGCCGAATGCAGGGGTCGAGAAATTGGGTTACAGCGCGAATGTGGCAGGACCGAGCAGCTATACGAACCAGCTTTCCAAGGTCTGGCAGTACACCTATGATCCGTACGGTCGGAAAACCAAAGAGGTGGCCGTGAGTGTTTACACCAATTCATTCAGTTACAGTCCGGCGGGAGATTTGCTCACGTTGCAGGATGGGAAGAGTCAGGTGACCAGTTGGAAGTATGATCGATATGGGCAGGTGACGAACAAGACCGATGCGGCCTCCCTGGAGATTCTGCGCTATCTGTATGATGCGGCCGGTCAATTGACCAATCGCTGGTCCAAAGCGAAGCTTAACACGACCTACAAATACGATGTCGTGGGCAATCTGACGAATGTGGTTTACAACAGCAGTCCGCAGATCACCAACCGGTACGATGCTCTCAACCGGCTGACCAACATGGTGGATGCGGCGGGGACATCGAGCTTCACGTATAACGGAGCGGGAAAGCTTCTGACCGAAGATAGTCCATGGGCAAGCGATACCCTCACGTATAGTTACAACACGGCGGGATTGCGGGCGAGCCTGAGCATTCAGCAGCCCAGCGGCAGCTTTACCAACGGTTACCGATACGATGCGAATTCCCGGCTCACGAACCTGACCTCCACAGCGGGAACATTCAGTTACAATTACACTTCGGGAGCGGGCGCCAGCCGGTTGGTGCGGCGGCTTTCGCTACCGAA
>JAQGOX010000208.1 GCA_028293365.1 Verrucomicrobiales bacterium
GCTCGAACGCACCTTGCACGGTCTCGATGCGGATGTGCAAATCAAATTGCAGAGTTGGCCCGATGCGCTTGGCGGCATGCTTTTTCCGGCACAAGCCGCGACCGCATCGCTCGGAGTAATGGGCCTGCTGGCGGCGATGCTCGCGGCGACGGGCATCTTCGGCATGGCAGCCTACAACGTGAGTCGACGCATGAAAGAGCTCGGCATCCGCATGGCCTTGGGCGCGCGCACGACCCACGTGATAAACATCGCGGTCGGCCGGCCAATCGTGCTGCTCGGAATTGGATCGTTGCTGGGACTGCTCCTGTGCCTCTTTGCCAGCCGGTTATTCGGACAGATTATGTATCAGGCGAATCCACGGGATCCCGTGGTCGTGCTCAGCGCGGTGCTAACGATGATACTGCTGGGCATTACCGCTTCCGCCATTCCAGCCATGCGAGCGATTTCCCTCGATCCATCCAAACTCATGCGGGAAGAGTGAGGAACGTGGATGCGATTTACATGAGCTCGTGCAGGAAAATTCAAACCGGCCATTCCTCTTACAAGTTTTGTTTGAAATTGAGGGATTTTTAGGGTTGTTCCTGGTTCCCGTTTTTGAGATAATCAATTTATGGGCGACACGGAGTTCACGCGCTTGAAAAAGGAGGTGCAGAAAAACCGGGAGGAGATTGCGCTCTTGAACGAGAAAATCCGCAACCTGACCGGAAAGAAGCCGCAGCAAAATGTTCCTCCCACTAAAACAAAAACTTCAACCAATTCCTCTAACGACCTCGCGAATAAAAAGGGCTAGGGATTATTAAAGGTTCCCGCAAACACACTCTTTGCGTATCGTTTCACGTGGTCAAAAACCTTCTATTTCTTTTCGCTGTCTGGATCTCCTCACTGCCCGGCCGGGCGCAGCAACCGCAAGAGCTATTTCCGACCAACGGTCTCGTTCTCTACTATTCCTTCAGTTAAGTCGAATGATCTCTTGAGCTACGCAAATTGGTTGCCGCCTTTGGGTTCCTGGACGCATTTGGCCTGTATCGCAGATGCGGACAGGAAAATAATGGCGATCTGGGTGAATGGCAAAAAAGTAAAAGAAGGGCCCTTCACGCAGGGAGCGAATGTGGGATTTCACGCTCCGTTTAATTTGGGCAGGCGTCCCGGGGTTTTCAATGACTGGTTCATCGCTGGAGGAATCGACGAAGTGCGGGTTTACAACCGCGCTTTGGATCCCGCAGAAATCACAACTGTTTATGCGCTGGAAGCGGGCAAGAATCAGGCGGTCGAGATTGCCGTTGAAACGGTTCGACTTACGATGCATTTAATTCCGGGCAATTCCTACATTCTGCAATCATCGAGTGACTTGCTGCGCTGGGTTGATTTTGGTGTGGCTTTTGTTCCCGACGTTGCTGCACATGAAGTGAGTGTTACCGTTGGAGAGAATGCAAAGTTTTGGAGAGTTGTCGAGTCACCGTAGCAACCAGTAAGATCTTTTTCCGCAATTCAAGGGGGGGGCGGATGAATTCGAGGCGATCAGTCCGCATCGGAAATTCCTTTACATTATTAGAATGGAATCCCCGATAAAATAACAGGCAGTTTCCCTGATTCCATTTTTAGGATCTGAAGATCAGGTTTTGGCCGAAAACCCAACTCAAGGAAACCATATGAAAAAAATTATCCATAAATTCTTTCATGCAGCTATTCTAAGCCTCGCCTGGCAAATCCCAGCCCACGGGGCAGCGGATGCCGCTCTTCCAACCCACACGCAGCTTCAAGCCGCGCTGAAAGCAGTTGTCGCGGCACACGGCAACGCTGGCTTTGGGCTGAACATGTGGGCGACAATCGTGAATCGTGACGGTGAGGTTACCGCCATCGCTTTCTCCGGCCAGGACCGCGGAGATCAATGGCCCGGAAGCCGGGTGATTTCGGCGCAAAAAGCCAACACCGCAAACGCATTCAGCCTTCCGAACCTCGCGCTTTCCACGGCTAATCTGTATTCAGCAGTCCAGCCGGGCGGATCTCTTTTTGGATTGCAACACAGCAACCCAGTGGATACTGACGCCGCGTACAAAGGTCCGTCGGAAAACTACGGTAAGCAGAATGACCCGCTTGTGGGAAAGAAAATCGGCGGCGTGAATGTCTTCGGAGGCGGCCTCGCCCTCTATAACTCGGCGGGCAAGCTCGTCGGCGCGATTGGGCTAAGCGGTGACAGTTCATGCACTGATCACATTATCGCGTGGAAGGTGCGACATGCGCTCAATTTCGATAATGTTCCGAGCGGCGTGAGTGGCACTGGCGATGACAACATGGTGCACGACATAGCGCCGGACGCAAACGGCCATCCTGGCAGCGCCAGTGGCTGGGGACATCCTGTTTGCGACTCGTCCGAACCTGCGATTGTGGCCACTTTGCCAGCAACCCATCCAATCGGGCCGACCCCCTAAAATTCGCCGCCGGATGTGGTGCGACCGAAGCTGGTTTCACCACTTCCAGCGTTCCATTTCCGCGATGGCGCGATCATTGCGGACGAATAATAAATCCCTGAAATTCGCCAAATCCGAGTCGTTTGCACACTGATGCCAGAAAAAAACGTCGGGAGTTACTCAGCGCGATGGGAAAGGAGAAATCGAACCAGCCGCCCGAACCGATTTCTCTTTTACCAGACCACGTTGCCACTTACTCCACCAGGCCCAGGCATGAAGTGACAAGCCACGGACGCCGCAAACGATGATTAGAGCGTAGAACAGTCCGAAAACCAGGTGGAGAAGTTGCAGAGCTCCATAGACCATTGCCACCGCGCATCCGAATAGCACCTGCTGCGAGGGTTTCAATGGCGTTGTGGCAGGGTCCGGGATCATGTATAGCGTAAAAATAATGAATGCGGCACTCGTCATGGGCATCAGTGGAACGAAAAATGGATTACCTGACAGCCGGGCACGAACGAGACCTTGCACGATGAACGCGCAAATCCAGGCAGCGACGAGCGGAAGCCGGCCAGTGAACAGTCCGTGGACGATGATTCCGGTGACAAGGACTATCAGCGGCAAGCCCCAGTCCCAGAGACCCGTAATATTTTCCGTGAAATGATAGGGAGGGGCAAAACCGACTTCAGGAAAGAGCAGTAACGTCGCGCCAACGCCAGCGTTTGAAGGATTAAAAATATGCTGGGTATGACCATTGCCGACGGGAGCTCGAAAGATCAGTTTGGAGCCGATGGAGAGAACCACCGCGAAGATCACCGGCCAGAGTCTATCATTCGCATAGAGCAGCATGCCGCAGGCAAATCCCGGGATCAGACATGCCGGAAGAAAGTTTAAAAAATCTCCAAGACTTCCACTAAAACGGAGCTTTCGGTCAACGGCTGTGGCATCAACCCATTCCAGCAGCATCGAAGCGGCGATGGCCGTGCCGATGGCGGTCAGCGGCGTGGCCCATGATTGTTCGAACCCCAAAATGGTGTGGCCGATAATGTTCCAAAAAATCATGAGGCCGGTGAAATACCAAAGGGCAAACAGGCGAAGTTTCGGATTCTTGTTGGGATAGAATAAGAGAGTCGTGTTGAAGGCAGTAGTTTTCATCGCGACGCCTGAAGCTTTGAAGATTGAACGAAAAGATCGGCAGTTCGCAAATAAATGGTATGCCATCCGGGAATCAAATCGACCGTGCCCTGGTGGACCCCAGTGGTATTGCGCCACTTCAACTGAACGTTCACTGTTTTTAACTTTTCTGCGGTACCGAGGCCAAAATGAATATCCGGACTTCGCTTTCCGGAATGACCGGTGCCCCCATCTACCTGCGAGACGAGCTTCCGCTCGTCGCTAAGATTCAAGACAGCCGTAGCACCAATGGCGGGAGAGCCGTTTTCGCGCACAAGGCGCAAGCCAAGAAAAGCCCCCGCCTGAACTGATTCGTTCTTGAAGAAATAGGAAGGACCCCATTGATTCGCGCAGACAAAATCAAGTCTTCCGTCGCCATCCACATCGGCAATCGCGATACCCCTGCTCACCATTGGTTCATTCAAACCAAGGAGAGGCGCAACGTCGTGATACCGTCCCTTGGCGTCGCGCACGAAAAAAGGATTCCAATCGGCCCCGCTTAAATCCGTGCCCGGCCGAAAGCTCGGCCAGAACCGGGGATTATGGACAATCTGGTTATTACTGGTGCCCAAAGCTTGGAGTTCCGGCCAGCGATTGATTTTGCCTTTAATAAATCCGCACGCCTGAATCGCTTCCAACACGCCATCGTTGTCAAAATCAGCGAGACGCGAATCCCAGGCAAAGCCGCTACGGGAAAGTCCCAGCTTTTCACTGTTCTGAATGTAGGGAGCAACACCGCGTTTCATCTCGGCGAGAGCGCCAGTGCTCTGCCAGAGAAAATGGCTTTCAGTGAGGCCAAATCGTGTGGCGATATTGCTCACATAGATATCGAGCAGACCGTCCCCATTCACATCGCCGAAATCGCAGCCCATTCCTTTGAACGAATCGTGACCGAGCACGCACGATTTCGGGGTCGTGAGATCCCGTTTGCCTTCCAGTTCGACGAATTCCAGATGACCGGGGGTCGAACGATTGTGCAATAATCGATCGGGACCGAAATCGTGAGCAAAATAAATTTCAGGCAATAAATCTCCATCTAAATCGGCCGCGCCCATGGCAACGCTCCAGCCTCGCGCTACATCTTCACGAAAGACATTTTTGACCTCTTGATAGCTCACTGACGGCACCGCTTCGCCCCCTCCCTTCTGCCAGAGAAAAACGTGCTTATAGCCCCCGTTCAGAGCTTTTGCCTTGCCTTGCTGCATCACTTCCGTGCCAGCGGCGGCAGCATCCAGTATTCGAGCGCCGTCTTGAAAATAATTTCCAATCAGCAGATCGACATGACCATCGCCGTCGAGATCAGCCTGCGTCGCACAGTTGGAATACCAGCGCTCGCCGGAATCGACGAGTTCGCTGGGAAAGAAATCATGTGCCGAGAGCGTCTGTTTCAAACTGTCGGCAGGGTTTCCGTTATCTGTCCTGATCGACGCAGGTTTGCGCAAATAAAGCACCGGAGTGCGCCCCCAGAAATAGACCATCAAATCGATCAATCCATCCTCATTAAAGTCGCCCGCGACAGTTCCTGTTGGAGCGATCGTCGATAGATCGTAGGCATTGTGGGACCAAAAAGACCGATCGAGAGCAAAGGGTTCGTAACGCCCGCCAGTCCCTGGAACCGGCGTGACGGTGACGAGATCGGTTCGAGGATCGATATAGATAAGATCATTGGGAAGGCCGTCGCCATCAAGATCAACGACCGTGGCTGCCGCGCCAACGGAAGAAATCCAGGCCGAGATCCGTTCGAGGCTCGGATGGACCCGGCGCACGAGCTTGTACTGAGTATGACCTGAAACCTCAGGAAGCGGATTTCTTTTGAAACTAAAGCGACTGGCAAGGTCCGCCATTTCGGAAGAACTAAGCGCGGGCAACCTGGCGGCAACGTAACAAATAGCAGCCAGCATGATTGCAGCAAAACGGCTAAAATACTTGTTCATTAAGCGCTAAAACTCTGATGACTTCTTATTCGAAGGCACTGTTCCAATCGGAACAAAAGAGAATCGGTTATGTCAGACGATGTTGGCTGGCGCAGACTTTTCTTCGGGCCATTCCGTTTGCCCGGCAGGACTTTTGCCCACGGCCCGCTTGCGCAACAAAAACCGGGCCACGGATTTAAATTTACCAGTGGTCAAGCGAACCAACCTTGTCAGCTTGAAGTCCATGCAGTAGCCGAGTGTGTTCAAAACCTGACCGCTGAAAAGGTAATCGGTAGAAGTCATATTCTGAACCCCCGACCCGTTATTCCAGGTGTTATAGAATTTAAAAACCGATGCAACCGTTAGAGCATCGTAAATAGCCTCTTCACTCCAACCTTCTTCCTTGAGCTTGCGGATGTCCGACTCCGTCACCCGCGAAGGATATTCCGCCAGTTTACCAATGTAACGAAACAACGCTTTGTGAGCCGAATCCAATCTTGACGTTTCCAGGTCGCGCAAAACTTCTTCAACCAAACCTTCCTCCAGATATCCAGCCGCGGAGGCGGCATGGGCATCACTACAAAACGAACATTGATTTTTTTTCGAAAAATAAGCACCGATCAGTTCTCGTAAACCTGGAGAAAGCGGTGAAGGGCCGCGCATAACCTCTTCGGTGAATCGAACCAGGTGATCGGTACTGCGTCTTTTGAAACGGAAAAGATGCAGAATCTCCGGAATGGCCCCGCCGTCGGCGCGCAACTTCTTAAAGGCGATGCTCGTCATCCCCTCCGTCGGCCGGGTCTCTATTTCTTTTAAGAACATAACGTCTTACGAGATGGTCGTGGCAAACGACGCCGTCGGCCAAATCAGAGTGCGAACGCACTAATGCATTTTTTTGGTGATCGGGCCGAAGATATAGTCCCACGGCGGTTGGGTCAATGGTGGATCGGTCGCGTGTCGTTTTTCAGGGGCGAACGGGCTGATTGAAAGGGTGGAGCGCGTTGAGTTCGCGGCCATGGATAAAAATCGACTAATAATCTGCTGAGTCTGGGCGCGATCTGACCGGGATGCCACCGCTTAACGACCTCATTTTACGCTCTACTGCGTCGGGTGCAACTTCTCCCGGGATTTGCCAAAAGTGCCGATGTGATGGGGTAGCTCTTTTGCTTTTGAGAAGCCATCTGACAGTGACTAGTGCAATCTGCCCTTTAGTTCTTCTTCCCGAACGGGTTTCGATTCAGCGATTAACGCTCGGGCCACATCGACCTTTCCCCAAACGTTCCACAAAAGGACGCCGCGCACGCGATTATTCTCAAGGTAATAGACAACGCCTTCTTTGTACGGTTCCTTCCAATCAACCACGGTACGCAGTCGTGAATCCAGCTCTCCGACAGCTTCATATCCCAACTCAAAAAGATCGGAATAGAACGATGGCAGGTGATTGTATGGTTCTGGCTGTCCCGCCATGTTTCTCCCGGCCTGGCGTCCCATCGTATTGGCATTGTCTTCATGTTCGACTCGAATACGCTTTCCCAGCGACTGATTGAAAAAGGATGCGACGTCGCCTGCGGCATAAATATCTGCCTGGCCCGTGCGGAGAAATTCATCGACGACAATTCCATTATCGACCTTAAGTCCAAGCGCTTTGGCCAGTTCGACGTTCGGTTCGACGCCAACCCCCGCGACCACCGCATCCACGAAAATGTCCCCTTTATTGCCAGCCTTTAAAACGAAAGACCCATCCTTCGTTTCCAGACCTGATAATTTTGCTTTGGAAACCACTTGCACGCCCTTTTTCCGGTAGAAATCGGTGACAAATTCCGAAAGTTCTTTGGGAAAGACGCGATCGCAAATTCCCTCCCCCGGAAAGACCATCACCACTTCTTTGGCGTATAAATTCAGAGCGGCGGCCATTTCGGATCCGATAAATCCGCCTCCGATTACCGCAAACCGCTTTTGCTCCTCAGCCAACGTCCGAAGGTGCCGGTAATCCGCAAACGTTCGGAAATAAATGATCTGCTTGTCGTCGAACGGTAAACGGCGCGGCGAGCAACCCGTGGCAAGAAGCAATTTCTCCCAGGAATAGCTACTCGTTCCGGAATCAACAATTCGTTTCTCCTTGGCATCAATTCGCGTGACGGTTCTACCAAGAAGCAATGTTACTTTCTGGTCCTGCGTCTTTCGCCAGATCGAATCGACTGTTTCGCCTTTCCATAGTGCCTTTGAAAGGGGCGGGCGATTGTAAGGCGGATCCGTTTCTGCGCTCATGATGCAAATTGAACCGACCGGATCAACGCTGCGAATGCCTTGAACCGCTGCGTCGGCGGTCATCCCTCCCCCAATAATTAAGTATTTGAAATGGTCCATCTCAGAGCCTTTCGACAGATCGTTTGATTTTACCTCTTCATTAGGTGACCGCTGTCAGCCAAAGGTTGTGACAAAAGTCGGCACAACAGTCCTCCTCAGTTCGAAGCATAGCACCGAACCTCTATTGAAAATAGCGATTTTAAAAACTGCCCTCGATTGAGGAAATGTTCGGAATCAAATTTACGGACTACGGCAAAAGCCGCCTTTAGCGATACGCAGGTTTCGCCCCTCCCCATGATTTTGTCCAGGTGAGCGATGGCGGTGTCCTGATTGACAATCTTTTCAAATCGGCACATCGTGGCGCGATGAAACGTATCGCATTCCTGGCCGGTCTATTTCTTATGCAAGCCCTTATTCAAGCAGCACCCATTTACGAAATCCCCCTCAAAGATATCGACGGTAAATCCACATCACTGGCACCATACAAGGGCAAAGTGCTTCTGGTAGTGAACGTCGCATCGAAATGCGGCTATACTTTGCAGTATGAAGGTCTCGAAGCCATTCAGAAAAAATATCAGAGCAAAGGCTTCGAAGTGCTCGGATTCCCCTGCAACCAATTCGGAAGTCAGGAACCCGGCACCAACGAAGAAATCAAACAATTCTGCTCGAGCAAATATAACGTCACCTTTCCGCTCTTCGACAAAATTGAA
This sequence comes from Verrucomicrobiales bacterium, assembly GCA_028293365.1. Taxonomy (GTDB): domain Bacteria; phylum Verrucomicrobiota; class Verrucomicrobiia; order Limisphaerales; family SXQI01; genus JAQGOX01. The sequence continues at coordinate 8,512 of JAQGOX010000208.1, forward strand.
GTGAACGGACCTGGACGCCATCCGCTGTATAGCGCACTGGCGGGCAAAGAATCTCCTTATCCCGGCGACATCAAATGGAATTTCAACAAATTCCTGATCGGGCGCGATGGAAAGATCATCAAACGATTCGATTCAAAGGCCAAACCTGAATCGGCTGAAGTGACTGAGGCAATCGAGGCTGCTTTGGCGGCGAAATAAGGTTGCTCGAGCTCAATCAATCATCAAAAGGGTGTGCTCAATCGGCACGCCCTTTTTACTTCCGGCCGGCCTGTTTTCGATTAGTTCGTAATGAACTCCAGCAAACCGGCAATGGATTCCACTTCCAAACCTTGTTCGAGCCCGGCAGGCATGATCGATTCGCGAACAGGTTTTAATCGTTTCAGGTCACTCCGTTTGATTACATTCTCCACGTTCGCAGCGTTCTTGAGCGTGATCGATGTCTGGTTTTCGCTCGATATGAATCCGCTGGCAGAATCGCCGTCGTTCAGTTCCGCTTCATATGCCTGATACTTAGGCGCAATCTCCCTGCTTGGATCAATGATGTTACTTAAGATGACTTCCTTCGGATTCGTCTTCACCGCCTGAAGGTCCGGTCCCACCGCGGCGCCAATTCCTTTCAAAAGATGGCAGGTGGCACACCGCTCCTGAAAAATTTCTTTTCCTTTCGTAGCGTCACCACGAATCGTCGCGGCCGAAGCGAATTTCTGATAGACTGCCTGGCGCGATTCAGACACCAGAGTCGTTACATTTTGCGCGTTGAATCGGGACCGCGCATCGTCGATCAGGGCTAGCTCCGCCGGGCCGAGTTTGACGTTCGACTTCTTTAGTTCCGCGTCAAGCAGAGTGAACCGTGCGGGCCGGTGCGAAAAAATTTCCACTGCTTTAATACGCGCCTCGGGCGGCAATTCCAGAACCTTCGATGAAAGGAACGCGATTGCGCCCGGATCATCCATTTTATTAATTCCCGCGATCATAGCGGCGAGAAGCGGCAACGAATTCTCTTCAAAGATTTTCTGAATAGGGAGAGCCGCGTCAGCCCACTGTCCAAATGAAAGGAATTTGATCGCGTTTTTTCGGTCATTCGCAGGCGCTGACGGGTCCACCGCAATCCGTTGCGCGGCAGGAATCAACGCACTTTTCCGTGCAATGGCGCGCGCATTTTCCAGAGGCAATTCCGAAAGAAGTGGCTCACAAACAGCCATTGCCTGCGGCGGCGGAAGTTGGCCGGCAAATCCGAGAATCTCTTTTTCCATGGCCTCGCGCGGTGTGGCCCGTGCGGCGATAACGGTAAGCTGATGGGAAAAATCGCCCCAGTCACCAAAGTTCGAACCATTCAGCAACGTCCATTTCAATAATTCGGGCGCGCATTCATGCGACGACAAAAGAACCGCGGTGCGCATCCACGGAGTCAGAGTGTTCGTCGCAAGAAGCGATTCCAAAACCGTAGCAGCCGCTCTCTTGGGCAGGAACGAGGCGCTTAGCGCGAGTTGATACCGAACATCTGAATTTTTGTCGTTCGCGAGGGAAACGACTCGATCGGTCAGCTCCCCGCCCTCTCCCGTTTCAGCAAAGCGATCCTCCGCCACGCGCAAGGCATGCACTCGCACTGCCGGACGACTATCCTCAAGACCGGTGAGAATCTCGGACTGTTTCAATAAACCCAAACTATCGAGCAGTCGAATCGCGTGGATTTTCCCCCAACCGGTTTTTGCGTTCTTGTAGAAATCAACCAGCAAGGTGGGGTCGATTTTGGAATCATGCGCTTTGGCTGATTCAAAGATTAATCGGGAGGCGGTATCGCGATGCCATCCGTTCGGATGATCGAGCATTGCCACCAATTCTTTGGCCGGAGCGTTACCCGGGAGCGCGCGTTTTGCATAATGGTAATCGCTGCGAACAATTCGATAAACCCGCCCGCGATCGTTGCCCGCATTTAGGTCGATGTACTTTTTGATTTGTTCAGGCAAACTCCAGGGGTGCTCGATAACCTCCCGATAAACGTCCGGAAAATACAGGTTTCCGTCCGGACCATTTTCGAACTGGCAGGGCCGAAACCAATTATCCCGTGAGGCAATAAACTCGCGCGTTTTCTCATCCGCGGGCCGTTCTGCGATCACGCTTCCATCCTCATGCCGGACTTTTTTGTGATGGATCAGGTTGGAACCGCAATCAGCCACGAACAAGTCACCCTCGAACGACGGCCCCCAGGCGTCACCGGTGAAAACTGTCAGTCCTGCCGCACCGGTGAAATAACCGGAAGGCCGCCCCCCTCCTTCGATCGGGCCAGGCACTTTCCCGCTCACCCGCCACTTTGTGCGGATGACCCGCCAACGCTCGTCTGGACTGATCCGATACACCTCGGCCGCCGGACCTTCCACCGCGATATCGATGGCTGGCGACGGCGCATTGTAGAAGGAATTGCGCGCCGCATAGCGCTCTTCGAACATGTCGGTTCGTGCGTGACTGGAGTTCGAACAAACATATTTGCGTCCCCAATTATCGAACGACATTCCGTACTGTCCTCCGCCCGATTCAGCCCGGATTTCGCGGCTTGATGGATCAAAAGAGAAATCGCGGCCGCGCAGATCGAGAAGTTCATTGGGCGAATGCGGATTGCGGATCTTCCCTCCGTTTCCGCCGTTTGCCCCATGGATTCGATTGTCCGGTCCCCATGTCAGGCTGTTTAGAAGCGCCTGAACATTCAAACGTGCTGTCCCCTCGCCGAACCCGGTGTAAGCGACTTCCCGCAAATCCGCTTTGCCGTCCCCATTTGTGTCTTTCAGATAAATGATATCCGGAGAAGCGGTAACGAAAACGCCTCCATCGAATGAAATGATGCCAGTAGGCCACGGTAAATTATCGGCAAATATCGTGGACTTATCGAAAATTCCATCGCCATCCGTATCTTCGAGCATCCGAATCGTGCCAAGATGCTCGTCGCGCCGCTCAGAATAATCCCGCATCTCGACAACAAACATCCGACCGAATTCGTCGAAACAGAGCGCTACGGGATCGACCACAAGGGGTTCCGCCGCCACCAACTCAACCCGAAAATCTTCCTTCACAACCATCGTCGCGACCGCATCTTTTGGCTCCGTCGGTTTAAGACGCGGCAGATCCTCCGGTTTGAGAGTTAAATCCTCGGCGCATGCAAGCAGAGGAACCAGTGAACAAAGCAAAATGAGCAATTTCATGGAACAAATTCGATCTCGCGGGATCACAACGATTCTACAAAACTCACCCGTCGTTCACAATCCCCGAAAAAGACGTTGAATAAAATCACCACCTCACACGCACCTTGACAGCAAAAAAGAGAGACATCATGATGCGTACGTGAGAACCACGGTTACACTGGATAAAGATGTCGAACGGATGTTGCGTGAGGAGATGCATCGTTCACGCCGATCATTTAAAGAAGCTCTCAACGCCTCGCTAAGGCTCGGTCTGTCAGGAAAAGCGGGTCAGGTCGCGTCCAAAAGGTTTGTGATAAAAGCTCGAGCCTTGGGACTCCGCGCCGGAATTGATCCAGTAAGCTTCAATAAGTTGGCCGACGAACTGGAAGTGGAAGGGATTTTGGAGAAAACCCAATCTACGCGGAAATGATAATTCCCGACATAAATCTATTATTATATTCATACGATACTGCGTCCCCTTTTCATGATAAAGCCCGCGCCTGGTTGGAGGACTGCTTGTCTGGCACGGAGATTGTGGGGTTACCCCGGGTTGTGCTATTTGGTTTTATTCGCGTCGCCACAAACTCACGAGCGTTCCAACGCCCGATGACTGCTGTAGAGGCAGGCAACCAGGTGCGATCGTGGCTTTCTCAACCAATCACTCAAGTTTTGGATTCGGGGCCTCTCTATATCCGGGAAGTGTTAAAGCTGCTGGAAACCTTGGGGACTGCAGGAAATCTGGTGACGGACGCGCAGATTGCCGTTGCCGCCCTTGATCACGGTGCGGTCGTGCACACATCCGATACTGATTTCATTCGGTTCCCCGGTTTGCGTTGGTACAACCCAATTACGGAATCGGGAAGCCGTTCCGTCAACAAGCGTAAATGATCGACCAGCTCGATCTTTGCCCTGTCGCGGGACGAGCAAAACGCAAAGAGCGCCTGCAAATGAGTGGCTTGTATTCAACCCAGAGCGACCACTCTGGAGTAGCTTGTAGAAGACTGGCGTAAAGGCGGCCCCTCTTAGGCAGACGCTCATTCGTTACCGAA
>JAQGOX010000117.1 GCA_028293365.1 Verrucomicrobiales bacterium
CAACCTTCAAGTGAGCGTGATCGGCTGGTGGTAATTTAATCTCCAATTCCACTTTCAGAGAACTCTTCCGATCGTTTTTAGCCGTCAGGAACATTCGCGCTTTGTTTAAGGTGCTCAAGTCAGCGCCGCAGCGGTGACCCAAATCATTTTTGAATCTAACAGAGCTAACCAGCGTCCGCTCGGCCTGTTTGACACCCGTCCCGCTCGACTTACATTTGCGGCTCAAATGACGAAAGGTTCCGCCATACCTGCGATTCGCCTGCGTGGCGTTCGACAGAATAATCTGAAGAATTTCGACCTCGATTTGCCTCTCGGCAAATTGATCGTTATAACCGGTCTGAGCGGTTCCGGCAAAAGCTCTCTCGCGTTCGATACGCTCTACGCCGAAGGGCAGCGCCGCTACGTGGAAACCTTTTCTCCTTACGCGCGACAGTTTTTCGATAGGATGGATAAACCTGCGGTTGACAGCATCGACGGCATTCCTCCAGCAATCGCACTCGAACAGAAAAACTCGGTTAAAACCACTCGTTCGACCGTCGGCACCATGACCGAGCTGACCGATTACATGAAGGTTCTCTGGCCCCTGCTCGCGAAACTGTATTGCCGAAACTGTGGCCGGGTGGTGCAGAAAGATTCGCCACAAAGCGTATTCAATGATGTGACAAACCAAGCCGCGCTGGGGACGCTCGCTGGCGAATTCCTGATTACATTCGATCTGGCCTTAAGTGAGAAAGTTCCTCTCGACGAGAGCCTGGCACTCATCGCGAAGCAAGGCTATACGCGCCTATTCGTGGGAAAGAAAAACTCAGTCGGCGAAATTATCCGAGTTGATGAGGGCATCTCCCAGTTCAACGATTCGCCATCCACCCATTTGACCGTGATCCAGGATCGCCTGTCCGTCAGCAAACTCGAGCGCGCTCGGTTTGTGGAGGCTTGCCAGCAGGCATTTCATTTTGGAAAAGGTAAACTGGCGCTGCGCTTTTTCGGCTCCGGCAAGACCTGCCACTATTCCAGCTCCTACCATTGTGCCGAGTGCGATATCGAATATAAAGAGCCCTCAGTTGCGCTCTTCAGCTTCAATAATCCGGTCGGTGCATGCCCTACCTGCAAAGGGTTCGGCCGAACCATCACAATTGATTATGAAAAAGCCATTCCCGACCGAACCCTCTCGATTCGAGGCGGATTGGTAAAACCCTGGCAAAGCGGGCATGGCGAAGAATCGCAGGACGATCTTGTGAAATTTTGCAAAGCCCGCCAGGTGCCGATGGATGTTCCTTTCAATCAACTCGAAAAGGAGACCCAGGACTGGATTATCAATGGCGATCCTGGTTATGGCAAAGATGCGGAACACCAATGGCCACAGGCATGGTATGGGCTCAAAGGCTATTTTCGGTGGCTCGAATCGAAGGCCTACAAGATGCACGTGCGTGTTCTGCTGGCCCGCTACCGTGCTTACGTGCTCTGTCCGGATTGCCAGGGCCAGCGATTTCAGCCCGCCGCACTTCTTTATAAATCCACGATTCGCGGAAAGCTGGCCAACCTCTCTGAATTCTACCAGTTGCCGGTGAGTGACGCTCTTGGAATTGTTCGGGAATGGAAAAGCCGGTTTGGCAAAAAAGGATCCGCCCCCTGGCAAGTTGCCCTGAGTGAAGTGGAGGCGCGTCTTGCCTATTTGAACGAGGTGGGTCTGAGCTATCTTACCCTGGACCGTTCCACTCGTTCTCTCTCAGGAGGCGAAACGGAACGAGTCAATCTAACGACCTCTCTTGGTTCGCGCCTCGTAAATACATTGTTCGTTTTGGACGAACCAAGCGTGGGTCTGCATCCGCGCGATACCGAGCACCTCGTCAACGCACTAAAGAAACTGCGCGACGCTGGGAATACAGTGGTCGTGGTTGAACACGAGTCGAGTGTGATGCGTGCCGCCGATCTGATTTTGGACCTGGGACCGGGCCACGGACGGACGGGCGGAGAAATCGTTGCTTTCGGAACATTCTCCGAAATCTGCCGTGTCCCCGCGTCCCTGACTGCTGGTTATCTGTCTGGGCGTCTCACGATGCCGACTCCGCCGCGTCGACCGGTTGATTTAAGAACCATTCCGAAACTGACGCTAACAGGCGCCTCCCTTCACAACCTGAGCAATCTTCAAGTCGAGTTTCCGTTGAATCGCTTTATTTGTGTTACTGGAGTCAGCGGTTCCGGAAAGAGCACATTGATCACCGAAATCCTTCACCCGCTGCTGCAGCGAGCCCTCGGCTCGACGCCGGAGGCCGAAAAGGCCGAATCTGATGATGACGAGCAGACATCTGCGAATCCCATAGGAATTCTGCACGGCGCAGAAAAGATCAGCCAGGTGATCATGGTCGATCAATCTTCACTCGGACGAACTCCGCGTTCCAATCCTGCGGTTTATACCGGTGCGTTCGAGTTTATTCGTGAATTGTTTTCGCGCACATCTGAAGCAGCCCAGCGCGGGCTTTCCGCGGGGGCATTTAGTTTCAATTCCAAAGAGGGCCAATGCGAGCGCTGCAAAGGCGCCGGTTTCGAGAAAATTGAGATGCAGTTTCTGAGCGATGTGTTTGTGCGCTGTCCCGAGTGCAACGGTCGTCGTTATCGCGAACACATATTACAAATCCGATTGGCGCCACCCGCAACTCCGGTTCAATCATCCAAAAAGCGGGATCGTATTCCGCCGGCGAACCTGGGCTGGAACATCGCGGAGGTGCTCGAAGCGACCGTCGATGAAGCGGTCGAATTCCTGGTCAAGTTCGAAGGCAAACACGCGCAACGCGCATTGCACCCTTTGAGAAACTTACAGGAGGTGGGCCTCGGTTATCTTCACCTTGGGCAGCCAGTGAACACACTTTCTGGCGGGGAAAGCCAGCGTCTCAAACTCGCGACTCATTTATCGGAATTCGGCGCGGACGCAGCTTCGAGCCGACCTTGTTTATTTATTTTTGATGAGCCGACGACAGGGTTGCACTTCGAAGATGTCCGCGTCCTGCTGCAGGTTTTCCAGCGGATGGTTGAGGGTGGGCACTCCGTTCTGGTGATCGAACATAATTTGAATGTAATCGATGCGTGCGATTGGGTTATCGACCTCGGCCCTGAGGGCGGAGCCGGAGGTGGCCGGCTGGTCGCTCAGGGTTCGCCGGAGATCGTTGCGAAAAGTTCAGAGTCCCATACGGGCGTGGCACTACTTAAAGAAGCCCGCTGGAAATTTCAGGGAAAGCAGTAGAGCCCCTCTGAGGGTGCCGCTAGCTCGCAAACAGGGGTGCCCTCATTGTTGAGATTAGTCTGAAAGATAGGATGGGTTTTGTTGAGAAGGAAAAAAGACTAATATGAAAACAGCATTCAAAGTTTGGGTAATGGCTCTGGCAATGGCCGGGGCGTTGGGGTTAACCAGTGGTTGCGCCAGCGATGGCAGTCGCCGCAGCACCGGCGAATTCATTGATGATACAGCCATCCGGACAAAGCTCAAAGCGGCTCTGGTCAATGATCCGGAAATCAAATCGGATACATTCAAGACGGAAGTGGATCGCGGGAATGTTGTCTTTACCGGATTTGTTCGCAGTGAGCATGAACGCAATAAAGTCGAAAGCACTGCCAAAGGAATTAAAGG
>JAQGOX010000120.1 GCA_028293365.1 Verrucomicrobiales bacterium
CAAAATCAAGGGCAAATGCGAATTCGACGTCAATGGCAATACCCGAGCGCTCGAATGGGAAGCCAAACGCGACACCGCCCAAGCTGCCGTCGCCAGCGGCAACTGGAACACCGCGCTTATCCTGAGCGATGGCAATCGCATCGAAGGCACGCTCAAGCTAAAACAGGATGGCGACAAACTGACCGGCGCCACCATTCGCAACGAAAACGAAACCCCAATCCAGGACGGCAAAATCGCTGGCGACGAAATCACGTTCAGAGTCATCCGCGACCGCGACGGCCGAAAAGTTACCGCCAAATACAAAGGCAAAATTGCTGGCGACACCGTCAAAGGCAAAGTGGAATCCGACTGGTCCGGCGACTGGCAAACCTTCGACTGGGAAGGCACACGCGGGAAAATGGTTTGCTCTCAGAGGAATTACCGTCTGGCCGATACGCAGCGTTCGTTGCACAATTCTGGAAATCTACCGACATTTGATCTCGCCATGCCCTATTGCAGAACGTTCGGCCGGAGTTTGGCGGGTAACTTCAGGTGAATTCGGAAATCGATCAATCTCCGAACGCTTTGGTCGCGTTGGCGACTGGATCGATCATTATCCCCCTTCGCCGGACGATCGGTCGGTTCAAAAGATTCTTCATTTAACCAACCACTCCTGGAGCAACAAGCCCGAGCTTATTTGGGTTGCCAAACCGCCCCCAGGATCCTTTAAAAAAGCTCGGCTCTATCCGGCTGCACTCCAGCTTTTCTTTGCGGTCTTTGCGCTCGTCGCGTTTATAATCCCTCGCCTTTGATTCAGCATGGTTGAGCACAATCCTGCGGGTTGCCTTCCGATAGTTCGTTTGCCGCAACTGAAGATTTTTGTTCGGTTTTGGATTCGGCGACACTTTAATAGTGAATTGAATTATTGATGTGACTGACAGCGATACATTGCTTGCGGAATATTCGAGGACCGGCTCGGAAGCGGCTTTCCGCGAACTGCGTTCTCGCCTATTGGCCAAAAGAGGAACTGACTTCGGCCGGGTATGCGCATCCGGCCGCGGCCATCCAAACAACGCTTTGGGCGATGAAGCAAAACGATGCCGACGCCATTCGCGCAAGCCTGACACCCGAAACCATTGTCACAATAAGCAACCGCTGGGTTAGCATTCCTGCCGACGCGCTAACTGCCGAAACGAGGTTCATTTCGGAATCACTTGCTCCAGCTAGTGGCTTCTATGTTCTCACCGAAGACCAGGCTCCCAGGATCCCGGGCTTAAATCCAGATTTGCACATGTTTAATGTTTATTTCGAAAAAGAAGCGGCAACTCGCGCATTCGGCCTCAAGAAAATCGACGATCAATGGAAGCTTCAGGGAATCTACACGATCAGTGGCGGTTCACCGTCAGAATCCGGCACAACGCTTTGGCCTTAAGCCGTTCCGCCGCGTGGAGTCGCCCCGCGCAAATTGCACGGAACTTTGAACACAAAAAGTGGGTGCGAGAGTTTGGCAATATGGAGTGCGGCGGGAAGCGAAGCGCCACGCCGCTTTACTATCCGGGAAACGTATACCTGCGGCACCGATAGCGCATCGGCAAAACCGTCTTCGTTAAAAATTCGCATCTCGCTTCAATCTATTTCGAAGGCCCTGCACAAAAGGTCGGAAACGAGCCCCTGCCACTGGTGTCTTCGGTGCCCGAGATTTGCAATAGCGTGAACAAGGCTGCATCACTCCCTCTCCTTCATCGAATGAAGGAGAGGGCTGGGGAGAGGATGCGCGTTCTCGTCCTCAATCCTCTCCCCGCTCGTCTCTCACGGGACGAGGAGGTAAGCTTGATGCAGCCCTGTAGCTTTAATGCATAAAGCACTTGATTGTCGCGGCAAAGAAAAGGAAAACCTCACTATGCCAATTGCCGTCGCGATAGTTTTTACTTTTCTCGCTGCCATGCATCTCATGTGGCGCAGGCAACATCCGCGAAAGTGAATTCAAATTAGAACAACACCAACAAACCCGTCCCGGAAATTCAGTCGATGATCCCGCTGATTTCCGTCCATCAGCAGCTACCACGTCCAATTAATGTAACGGCCCGGGGATATTGACGAAGCCTTTCCTTAGCGGTCTTTGCGCTCTTCGCGTTTAACTCCCTCTCCTTCACCCTTCGCTTCATCAGCCCCAAATGCCAGTCCTTTAACACCGAATATCACTTCCCAAATCCATTTCCTAATGTTGCCCCTGATCTGTTTTTAGTTAATCTTAGTCGTATGCAATTGCATTGCAAATTTTGCTCTCCTGCGGCGGCCAACTCTTCTCAATCATTATGACGGCAATCTTCATCTCGCGCTGACACGGTTTCACCATGTTTCCCGGCAGCCAGAAACACAATCGGCGACAGTAAATTACGATCATACACGCTAAGTCACGATGCGACACGATCCAGTACAATAAAAAACGCGATAGGGAAAACGCATGAATCCAGAATCCAATCGACGAATTCCTCCTCCTCTCATGCCTTGTCACCTGCGTATTGAATATCAGGTTGCTGCGAACCTTTACTGCATCTCGGAAGACTGACATCTTCAAGGTCAATCATGTTCTTGCCCGGTCGAGCCATAATCACTGTTCTGCACCGCCAGATCATGCTCGCTGGAACCGCGATAGTTATCCTGTCGGGCGTACTGCCGGTGCAGGCCAAAGATTGGCCACAGTGGCGCGGACCAAACCGCGATGGAGCCTGGACCGAATCCGGCATCCTTGACTCTTTCCCTTCCACAGGTCTGGTTCCAAAATGGCAGATTCCCGTCGGCTTCGGCTATTCCAGCCCGATCATCGCCAACGGGAAGATTTACCTGTCCGATCTCGTCGTCGAAAAACCACTCGTTCACGAACGCGTGCTTTGTTTCAACGCCCGTTCCGGCAAACGGTTATGGATGACGCAACACGACGCCACCCCACCGGACTGGTTTTTCGTTCCGGACCAGATGCGCGGCCCCGGCCCCACGCCGATCATTCAAAATGGCCGGGTTTACACCATTGGCATGTTCACAAAGCTTCAATGTCTTGATGCCCGCACGGGAGCCGTTCTCTGGAAGCACGACCTTACGACCGAATATCAACTCCCTCCCAGTTCCCTCGACGCCTCACCTCTGATCGATGGCAACCTGTTGATCGTCTCGATTGGCGGAAAACCCGCGGCCGGCGTCGTCGCCTTCGACCTCCTCACCGGTCGTGAAGTCTGGAAAGCCCTGAGTGAAACTGCCACCTGGAGTTCGCCCGTGGTCATTTCCGCCGATGGCACCCGCCAGCTCATCGTCTGGATGCGGCAATCGGTCACCTCGTTGAATCCCACGAACGGCGCGGTTTACTGGCGCGAACCAACCGTATCGGGTGGAAGCCCTGGTTTCTCGGCCGTCTCCACTCCGGTTATTCACGGGGATCAACTGCTCATCAGCGGTCTGATGTTTCAACTCGACCAGACCCGCCCGGCGGCGAAAGTTCTCTGGCCCGACACTCCATCGGGCACCCGCCGCATTCTAAGCGATACCTCCACGCCACTTTTTAAAGATGGTTTTATATACAGCCCGCGGTCCGGTGGCTTGTTCGTCTGCCTTGAGGCGGCGACCGGGCGTGAACTGTGGCAAACCAACTCCGTCACCGATCTGCAACGAGGGGCTTGCGTTCACCTGATACCCAATGGATCGTCGCTGTTTCTTTTTACCGATCAAGGTGACTTGATTCGGGCGGAACTCACGCCCGCCGGTTATCGCGAGCTAGCCCGGACACATTTGATTGACCCCACATCGCCCTTGTTTGATAAGAAATTCGTCTGGACCGCCCCCGCCTTTGCCGATCGGAACATTTACGTGAGAAACGATCGTGAACTCCGTTGCTATTCGCTTGCGGCGAGGTCCGATAGATTAAATAGGTGAGAGTGAGATCGCCTCGCGCACGCCACATCGGCTTGAATCACCCCAGTGCCGACTTACACGAGTATGCAAAGCCAACAATCCAAAAACCAAACCAGTCCGGATTAGCCGGTCTTCGGGAGCGTGAAGTAAAACGTCGCGCCCTTATCCACGATGCTCTCGGCCCACGTTCTTCCCCCATGACGTGAAACAATTCTTCGGACATTGGCTAACCCAACGCCGGTTCCTTCAAACTCGTTTTCCTGATGCAGTCGCTGAAATACGCCAAATAATTTTGCCACGTACGCCATATCGAAGCCCACTCCATTGTCCCTGATAAAAAATAAAACCTCATGATCCAGACTCTCGCTGCCAATCTCAATCACGGCGGGTGAGCGTGGCCCTGAGTACTTGACTGCGTTGGAGACAAGGTTTGCGAATACCTGTCGAAGCAAGGTTGGATCGGCTGTGACGGACGGCAGATCAGCAATTCTCCAGGTTATAGCGCGGTCGCCGTTGGCTGGAATCGCTGTTTCGCAGGCTTCCTGAACGAGTTTATTGACATTTACGCCCTGAGTGACAGCTAGATTGACACGGCCTAGTTGCGAAAATTTTAGCAATGCGTCGATGAGCTGGCCCATTTGCTGGGTTGCTCCAGCGATGATAGCGGCGTGGCGTTGAGCCTTTTCATCGCTCGCAATAACCACGTTCGATTGCAGCAAAGAGACAAAACCGCCGATATGCCGCAGGGGTGCACGCAAATCGTGCGACACTGAGTACGAAAACGCCTTGAGTTCCTCGATCACGCTTTCCAGTTCAGCCGTGCGCTCAGCCACTCTCCGTTCCAGACTTGTGTTCAATTCCCGTATTTTCCCCTCGGATTCGCGCAATTCCTGCGCGTGGCTTTCTGCGTCCTCACGAGCGCGGATTTGAGTAATGGTTATTCGCCAAAGCAATGCGCTCAATGCCAGTCCCACAAAAAATGTGACCAGCGTCGGATTAAAGTCCAATAGGAGCCTGGGCTGGGAGGCAAACACCAGGTTCCACGTTCGACTTGCCACATTTATGCTGTTGGTAACTAGCAAAGAACGGTTCACCGAAGCGGGCCATTCCAGAGATTGATGAATCAGAGTGTCGTCAGACATTGAGTGTCCGTCATAAATCCGAAGGCCAATTCCCGAATTCGTGGATCTGCCAATGATCGCCTGCAGAAAGGGAGCGGTCCGGAATGCGCAATAAACATATCCAACCACGTTCGTGCGGCGTTGTTCAATGGTCTCGGGAAGTCGTCCGCCATTATAACCGGGCATTAAAATGAAAAAGCCTTTCCCTTTGGACTTGTTTTCTTTCGCGCCAAAAACGCTGGTTCCAGTCGCCGCAGGTGTTCCCTTCTCAGCGGCAAGTATGGCCGTGCTTCGATGATCTTCGTCGGTAAAAAGATCGTATCCGATGGCCGCCAGATTTTCCTTCTCCGTTGGTTCGATCAAAACCAATGGGCAGATTTGTGGGTTTCCAGACGGAGGCCAGATTTTGAAATCGCTAATTCCCTGCTCCCTCGCTTTCTCGACGATTTTCTCCTTTAGCGTGGAATCAAATTTCAGAGCCACACCCAGCCCTTCGATGCCTTGATACCTGTCCCGCAAATTGAGAGCTTCAACGTAGTCGTGAAATTGGGGCCGGCTCATTGATACCTTGGCCATTGAAAACGCCCGGACGCTATCGAGCACGGTTAGGTATTTGTTCAACCCGCTTTCAATATTTTGCCGCAGTTGGTCGGCGGAGCGATTAAGCGTCGCATTTTCCCGTTCATTCGTAAGTCGATGGACGACATAGGTGGCGGCCATCGTGACGCCTAGGGATATTAGAAGAACGGAATGCGAAGTCCAACGTGAACGCATAATCAGTCAAGAGGTTGAAGCGATTCTCAATTGCGGCCAGGCCAGGAAAATGCCGCGACCAAATTCACTAAGTGTTTGGAGCTTGGTTCCGATCATGCCGGTAGCAGCAGTGAACCATTTCAGCCCGGATTGGCTCAAGCAGTAAATGCTCCGGCATCTTGTTTGGAAGCCCCACCTCATAAACTTCGAACCGACGAAAGAAGATCAACCAATCAATTTCCAATCCGCACAATTTGCAGGGCTGGGGAATTTTGCAGATTTCCTAACCGGTGAGATTGAAAAAGCATATCCCCGCAATGCTGCAATAATCTTTTGGCGAATCCGTGTAACTCGTAGTGTGATCGCTGAAAAGGGCCAGGCCGTACTCTCCCGCGCGATCGCCCGCGTCAACCCAGTTCAGGATGACATTGTTTTTAATTTGGTCCCATAAATTGTAACTAAGTGCTGGAAACATAAAAACAGGCTTGAGGATTGCTCCTCAAGCCTGCGCGCTTGTTGAAAATGTAAAATTACAGCGTATGGCCGAGGGCGGAGTTCAAACAGGTCGGGAGCACGCCGACATTGCCAATGGTGTAATCAGTGCTGCCGAGAGGGCAGTTGGTGCCACCTTTGAGATATGGAGAGACATTTGCGAGTGTCACAGTCGCATTAGCGGCAGCTTTGGTTTCTAGTGCCCATTGTTCCTTTGCGCCATCGATCTGGTGCAGGTTATTGATGCAGGCATTCATCTGCGCGGTCGATCGCGCTTTGACGAAGTTAGGAATCGCGATTGCGGCCAGGAGGCCGATGATCGCCACAACGATCATGATTTCCACCAGGGTGAAGCCCGCCTTACGATTTGATTTGATGTTCATTGGTAATGCTTTCTTTTCGCGG
>JAQGOX010000283.1 GCA_028293365.1 Verrucomicrobiales bacterium
CGATCGATACGCGATCTTAGTGGTTCAAAGGTAGATTTGCCGGTGTGGCGAAATGGCAGACGCACAGGACTTAAAATCCTGGGGGTGTAAAAACCCGTGTCGGTTCGAGTCCGACCACCGGCACCAACGTATCTACTGCAGATACTACCGCGGACCAAGGCCGAACTTTGTTTCGCCGAGGGTACTTTGAAACCCATCGTGGCGATCCATCGTTCTGTAGTGCCGTCAATCTGTCGCCAGAATTGACCAGGAGGCTGGATGAAAAGGAAATCACGCTGCTTCATGCTCGCTTCCGGATTATTATCGGAATCGGTGCGCTGTCCGTCACCGGATAGATCAAGATGCAAAGTGATTTGCACTGGAACGGTGCTGGCATTGTGGTCAAGCAAGTCGACCTGGGATACAGCATGACGCAATACGCTTTGACCTCCATCCTCGAAAGAGGCGTGGATCCGAAACTCGTGCGGGCCGACAGTCTCAATCCGCTTCGGATCACGCTGCGTCCCGCCGTCGGCTGGAATCGACCATGAAATATCTGGAGCGGCGGCCGAAACAATCAGGGAGGCCGCCAACATCACAGGGCCGTAAAAGAATGTTTGAACGTACTGATTCATACGATCTCATAAAACGAAAGGCGTGAAATCCAAAGAAGCTGGTACAGGCTCTGGTCATTTAGGTGGTTCGTATTGCAAAAGAAAAATCGGCGCGCCGCAGCGGCGTAAAGTAACTCCCAGAGCCGTCCGGGTAATTGTGCCTTATCCAGCTCGTTATGTGGAAATGGAGTGTAACCGAAGCGCGCCAAAATTTCGCGAGGCGAATGCTGTTCACAATCTTCAGCAGGATCAAAAAATTCAGGAATCTCGGCTGGCATAAATGTTTTTACCAAAGTGCGGGCAAGCAGCGAGGTAAATGTTGCTCTCTAAATCTGGACTATGCATCATGCCTGCATGGCTTTTCGGGTTCATGAAAGCGTGCTGCGGGGCGAGATTGACAACCGGATCAAGGGAGTGGTTCGTGGCAGAATATGGATCGAAGGACGCACGGAACCGATCGTGCTGGAACTTCGTGGCAATTGCGGGTCCGATCTGGCCGGCTGTCTGGTCACGTTTATCAATCCGACAAAGCCCATCGCACATCCGCATCTCGATTCGCTGCATTCCACCCAGCGTGGCACCATTGGTACCCTTACCGCATCGAGAAAGGTTCGTGTGTTTGACGTACCGTTGAAAGAAGCGTTCGACATGATTCGGCGTAAGGAGAAGCCACCCGAACATATGGCCAACAGCCTTTACCTCGAATGGTTCAGCGAGGCGAACGGACGCGTGGTGATTGAGAGCGCGGACTATGAACTTTCGATCTCCGCGCCGGAATGGCGGCTGAGCGCAAAAGATGAAGCCGATCGCGCGGAACAAGCTGCAGGAGGAATGGCCGATTTTATGGCAAGACTCACCGAGGCAATCGAGACTCACCAGCGGGGCCAGAAAGATCCGAAGCAGGAGTGGGATGAGCACGATTACGAAAAATTCCTAAAAGAATCCGATGCGCGCACCGACAAATACGCGGAACTGCTTGATAAATATGGCGATTCCGATCAAGCCGAGGCAAAGATCGCCAGTGAAATGGGCTGGGACCGCATTGGAGACGAGAATGAAGCCGAACGAATGTCCATTGAGGAAATTAACGCTATTTGCGAAGCCGCGACGGATGGGCCGCTGCCTGACCCCGATCCACATCGCGAAGGAATCGATTGGATACGCACCGAGAGCGGCGATCTGTGTCATCCGCTCCAACATCGCTGTTTCGAGAGCGCGGTGAAGTTCCATGATGAGATCGGCATATTGGGCTTGGAGAACTCTGAGGACAAAGATCTGGAGCAGTTTATTTTCGAACTTCAAACGACCAGCGCAAAACTTGCCGGAGCATTGAATAGCATTGCTCGCGGACAAGGTTTTCCTGAAGGCGCGTTCACAGTCGCGTATTTAAAACGAGCGCTGGATCATTTGCACAAATCGCAAGCCGGATTGGAAGCGGTCGTTCCGAAAAAAATTCTGCCGGAACTGAAGATCTCGGAGGCTCGGAAAGAGTTGCTTGAGATTCGCGAAAGCATCCTTCGATTGATGGATGAGTTTCGGGGACGCAATTGAGGCAATCTTCTGCGTTTCTAAAACGCATTTAGCTGGCGGATCTTCCAAAGTTCGAATCAGTAATCGCCGGCTTATCGCCTGCTCATTCATCGCTGAGGCTAAGAAACTCGAACAAGGATTTGGTACCGGTACAGTTTGGGTTTCACGGCGAAAAACGTTCCAACAGTTCAACCCACTTGCCCGCAAACCAACGTGAATACGGAAGGATTTTGAAATAGCACGTCGGACCAAGGATTCCGCAGGAGAAGAAAAGCAGGATATTCCAATGTGTCCACGGTTCAGAACGCGCCTTTTTAGTAATGTTCGAATGTTCGAGATCACCTCACAATTTGATTGCTATTCATCGAGTTTTCTTTAACGTCCCTCTCAACCCAGTCAACAAACCTTATGCGAACCAAACAACCGGCTAGCAAATTCGCCTTCACATTAATTGAATTATTGGTCGTTATTGCGATCATCGCTATCCTCGCGAGCATGTTGCTCCCAGCCCTGGCCAAATCTAAAACAAAGGCTCAAGGCATTATGTGCATGAGCAACACAAAACAATTGGGCCTTGCGATTCTCATGTACGCATCAGACTGCAGCGAGTGGTTCCCACCGAATCTAAACGGCGGAACGAAAGACACAAACGCAAGTTGGGTTGCGGGTTGGGAAGACTGGAACGCGGGTAATACTGATAATACCAATAAACAATTCCTTCTGAACGCCAAGCTGGGCAAAAACTTCCGGCGCTGGATCGACCTGGTACCCAACCTATTTTGGCTACAACAAGCTTACCGATGTAGTTAGGCCCGGACCGAGCGATCTTTGGCTGATGAATGATGAACATCCTGACAGCATCAATGACGGGTGGGAAATCATGAACGTGACCGATTCAAATGCCTGGGTTGACTTGCCCGCCAGCTACCACAACAATGCTTGCGGATTCAATTTCGCGGATGGTCATAGCGAGATCAAAAAATGGCTTGAACCAAGCACAATGGTAAAGGTGAAGTACAGCCAGTACAACGGTTTCAACGCATCGAAGAGCCGGGATATCGCTTGGATAGTCGCGCATTCCTCAGCCAAACGTTAGACTCTGGCCGCTTTCGGTTAACCGAAAGCGGAGTTTTCAAATCCGGCCGGACAATCTTGGCCAGCACTATGTATTGCGGTGGGATTGTTGTGGATTCCGTCTGTTCATTTCGTCGAATTAATAACAGTTGCAAAACCTTCGAACCGTCTGGAGTGATTTCTAATCAACCAAACAACTTCGGCTGCAGACTGTAAAACTCAGCGAAGATTCTAACCGGCTGCCCGATCGGTGCAAATCTGCATCACCAGCCGCTCGGAAATTTCTTCGTCGTTATCTTTGCTCTCTTGATGTAAGAATCCGGCATGCATCCGTCCATGCCTGCTTTGGACGCAGCCGTCCCGGAAATGGAATATTCTCGATTCTTCTTCGCAAGGTGAAATTAAAAATGTCTCGGCTGCTTGCATAAATATTTGGCTGCCTTTTAAAGCAGCCTACAGTTGTCTGGTTTATGTTGTCGGAGTCTGCCGATTTCTCGTCGCAATCCGAACGCTTTTCCACCGCGGGGTTCTCCGCCAACCTTTTTGCCGCCACGGATCGCTTTCGTCTTTTCGCACAGAAAGTCCAGGCAAGCATTGGCCGAAGGCAAGCAAGCCACGCTGCTGCGCCGTGTATTTGGACTACCTGCGCGGCCTGTCAGCTTGCTTAAAAATGCATCAAAGCGAACCAAAAACACCGCACCCTGGTGGTGGGCGGACATCACAAGGTTTTGCTAGACGCGAAGGCAGGAGCAGCAGACCCAAGCCTTTCCCATTACTGACCAAATCGCGCAAACAATAAAAGAACTCCCTCACTGCGGACAGAAGCCGGAATCCTAACTATGCGCCAATCTGGTCAGGGACCGGTGACAGGTATCTTCCGTCACTTACGCTAAGTGAAACGTGGTAAACCTTGCCAAATCCCCGAATCCCTCGTGACTCACTGCAGCCTATTCCACCGTCCGATCAGTTTTAAACTTGGACTGACGAATCGGTTAGTCTTTTTTTTCGCCAAATTCCAAATCCGAGCAAAGCTATTCCACTGATGGCGGCCCATTCTGTGGGTTCCGGCACGCCTGTAAATTCCAAACTCCATGAGTCGACTTTGGCTACTCCGCCACCTTGGGAAGCATCCCCGATGAACAGGGCCCAATTGCCGCTCGCGCTTTGATTATTGAATACCGACAAGAACGAGCTCCTTAAATCCCCCTGGGTGACTGAATCGGGGCTGGTATTGCGGGCGTCGGGTTGCCAATTACCAGTCAATGTGCCACCAGGCAACGCGCCGTTAGGGTTGGGCGCAAGATGGATGTCTTGCGGCGCAGAGTCAAAGAGAGTAATTGCGAAGCCGTTGCCAATGTTTCCTGCATCGGTCGGCTGGCTTGCGTCTGTAGTGCCGATCCGGTTCAACAGCCAGGCATTATTTGGCCCTCCCCCATTTGAATTCTGTAAGTAAGCCCAAAAGTCGCCATTGATCATTGCATTCGCCGCACCAGGTAAAACCGGCGATATATTCAGAGTGACCTTGATTGATTGAATGCTGGTAATCGAGGAAGAAATAGTCTCTGAATCGCTCACTGATCCACCGTTATCTGGAACCAATAAGTTTGGATTGAAATTAAACGTTTCAGCAGAAACGTGGCGGCTTCCGAAGGTGATTATTGCGAGCGAAAGGAAGAGTGTTTTCATAGGCGTCATCAATTAGGGAGACTCCAAATCCGTTTGATTCTAGGCTTTAGCGATTTCAATTACCAGAAGAAACCGAGCGATACATGCGCATCGGAACAGCCGAGTTGTCATCGATTGTATTATTCCCAAGCGCACTCGCGGTGACCGAGCCCAAAACCGTCCAATTATTCGGTGTCGCAAAATCCGCGTATTGAACCACATAAGTGCGACCGGGAGTTCCGTTCACCTTGATACGCATGGCTCCAGTATCCAGTGCTGAGATGCTGAGAATGTTGACTGACTGACTTTGAGTTAAAATCGTAACTAAAACGGTTCCGGTGGCTGTTCCACCATGGCCATCACTGACTGTATAAGTAAACGAGTCCGGTCCAGTGAAGCCATTCGGGATGTAAAAAATCAGTCCACCAACCTGGGTGACTGTGGCACCATTCGCAGTCGTCGAACTCACTCCAGTAATCGTCAAAGGGTCGGAATCGGGATCACTATCGTTTGCCAGTAAAGCTGCGACGCTGACTTTTGTGCCTTGGGTTGCCGATCTCGCCAATTTATCAGTGCGAGCAATAGGCGCTTGATTCACCACGGCGCTCGTTACAGTCACGTTGAATGATTTAATATCGCTAATCGTTGTCGATCCGATCAGCGCGATTTGAATCGTTATGATATTTGCGCTGGGTGCTTGAGCGGCGCTGGGTGTCCAGGTCAAAGTTCCCGTGACTGGATCGATGACTGCGCCCGTAGGTGCGCCCGCCCCGAGACTGAAAACTACGTTTGTCGCTGGCGAAGAATTGGCTGTGAGTGTCAGTGTCTCACCTTCTTGCAGTGTTTGATCTGCAATGTTCGAGAGGGTGGGAACGATCGTAACAGGGACGGAGTAAGTAATAATGTTGGAAGGCTGGCTTTCCAGTCCGTCCATGGTGTAGGCCGTAACATAGAAAGAATAACTCGCTCCTTCGACCAGATTTGAAATTGAAGCGGTCGTGAAATTTCCAACGTTAACTGAATTAGTCTGCGCTTGACCGGTCTGACTGTAATAAACTGTGTAGCCGGTTACATCTGAGGAAGCACTTGCGTCCCAAGCGAGAGAAATATTTTGATTGCCGCTGGCTGATAGAATGCCCCCGTAAAAAATGATTGAAGCAGCAACTATCCATCTCCCGATCCGTATCCAATTCGATTTCATAAAAAACCTCAAATTACTTTCACTACGGATTTGATTTAGCAGCCGGACTGCCAAGAAATGGGTTCGAATTATCAAGCGAAGGCAGTAAGGGTGTTTTTCGGATCCGCGTGGATGAAATCGATACAGACGCAGATAGAAAGAAGTACACTTTAGGACGAAAAGGTCGGGATTTTGGGAAAAGGAGAGCACGCCAGAATCGGAACCTAAACTCCCTTTCTAGAACGACTTGCGGATTAATCTTCCGCGGAATTCCGGGTAAACCTGGAAACTGTGAAAAGAAACGATGAAAAGCGAAAATAAATCAAAAATAATTTCCGTCTGCTCTCACTTTTGACGGAATCGTCGCAATAATTGCCGGTCCGTCTCCAAATCACACAGAAGTAAGAATAAGTTTCCTCCAGATTTTGCGAGAAGGTGGTACAACGGCATTGGTTCCGCGATTTCGCGTTGACCGCGGGCCGAAAGCACAGAAGATTGCCCCGAATGGAAAGTTCCTATTATACGCCGCCTCAATTCCCGCCCCCGCGCCAAAGCGTGTGGGAGAAGGTGAAAAAGTTTTTTGCGCCGCTGGCGGTAGTGGGTGTGTTGCTCGCCAAGTTCAAAGCAGTTCTGATTCCGGTGCTCAAGTTTCTGCCGATAATACTGAAGACGGGCGGGAGCATGCTGTTGACGATCGGGTTTTATGCCATGATCTACGGGTGGCAATTCGCAGTTGGCTTTGTCGTTTTGATTTTTGTGCATGAGTGCGGACATTTGATCGCGGCAAAACGTATTGGACTGAAAGTGGGTGCCCCGGTGTTCATTCCCTTCATGGGCGCCTTCATTGCGCTTAAAGAAGCGCCTCGGAATGCCTGGATTGAAGCCCAGGTGGGTATGGGCGGACCGATCCTGGGATCGATTGGCGCGGCTCTTTGTTTGTGGATATACAAACTGACGGGGCATACGATGTTTATCGCGCTGGCTTATACCGGATTCTTTTTGAATTTGTTCAACCTCGCGCCGGTCGGGTTTTTGGACGGTGGGCGCATCGTGACGGCAATTTCTCCGTGGTTCTGGCTGATCGGAATTGTCATTATCGGGTTCATGCTTTTTACGCATTTTAATTTTCTCTTGTTGCTCATTTTCCTGTTCTCTTTGCCGCGGTTGTTTTCGCTGTTTCGGCCGAAGAGTGACGTGGAACGGCGTTATTTCGAGGTGACGCCAGTTCAGCGTTTAACGATGGGGATTCTTTATTTCGGTT
>JAQGOX010000123.1 GCA_028293365.1 Verrucomicrobiales bacterium
ATGTCATTCTTGATGCTTCTATCGAGGTCCGAAGCGCGATCGTTTATGCCTCATTCATCGTCGCATTCGTTTTTCTGCCCGTACTAACCATGACCGGGTTGCAGGGGCGATTCTTTGCGCCATTGGGAATCGCCTTCATTCTGGCAACGCTCGCTTCCTTGATTGTTGCGCTGACGGTTACTCCAGCGCTTTGTTACGTCCTGTTGGGTCGCGCGAAGCCGCATCAGGAACCAAAATACCTCGTCCGCCTGAAACGAATTCACCAAAGTGCTCTGGAGAAGGTCATCGCCTGGCCGCGTACTGTGATGCTGATCGCCTTCCTTATGTTCGTCGCCGCTCTGGCGATGCTTCCATTCCTTGGTGGCGAGTTTCTGCCTGAGTTTCGGGAGGGGCATTTTGTGCTTCAGGTTTCAACCATTCCAGGCACGTCGCTGATCGAAATGCGCCGGCTCGGCCAAATTATTTCCCGCGAGCTTTTGAAGAATCCGCAAATCGCGACTGTCGAACAACAGATGGGCCGCGCGGAAATGGGCGAAGATACCTGGGGGCCACATCGAAGCGAATTTCACGTTGAGCTGAAACCTTCCTCCGGCGCTATGCAGGGAAAAGTGCAAGACGAGATTCGAGCCACACTCGCCGCAATTCCAGGGATCCAGTCGGAAGTTCTGACTTTTCTCGGCGACCGTATCGGAGAATCGATTTCCGGCGAAACGGCCCAGGTGGTGGTGAATCTTTTTGGGGATGACCTGGATATGTTGGATCGCAAAGCACGCGAAATCTCCCAGGTCCTCTCCAAGGTTCATGGCGCTGCTGACGTTCAAGTAAAGTCTCCCCCCGGAACACCCGGCGTCACTGTCATTTTACGGCCGGACCGCTTAACGCAACTTGGATTTAGACCGGTTGAAGTTTTATCCGCGCTGCAGACTGCGTACCAGGGATCCGTTGTGGCCCAAACTTACGAGGGGAGCAAAGTCTTTGATGTTGCCGTAATCCTGCACCCGAACGAACGCCAGGACGCGGAAGCGATTGGCCAACTGATTGTGCGGAACGCGACGGGTATTCGCGTGCCTCTGAGCGCTCTTGCTGACATCGACTTCAAGCCAACCCGCTATGCGATTTTGCATGACGGTGCACGCCGCCGCCAAACCATTACCTGCAACGCCAATGGCCGTGATGTCACGAGCTTTGTTCACGAGGCCGCGCAGCAAATCGCCGCCGCGGTACAATTGCCCGGCGGCCTTTACATCACATACAGCGGAGCGGCGGAGGAACAGGCCCGTGCCCAACGCGAGATCCTGCTTCATTCGCTCCTGGCCGCCGCAGGAATCGTCTTACTTCTCGCGATCGTATTCGGCAATTGGCGCAACCTGCTGCTGGTCTGCGCAAATCTTCCATTCGCGTTGGTTGGAGGCGTGCTCGCAATATTCCTGGTTGGCCATTTCGGGGACAAAGAGCAGGGGGGCTTATCGCTGGGAACGCTGGTCGGATTTGTCACGCTGTTCGGCATCACAATGCGTAACTCGATCATGATGATTTCGCACTTCGAACATCTCGTTTGCCACGAAGGCATGCCCTGGGGCCTTCCGACCGCCATTCGCGGTTCCGACGAGCGATTGATACCAGTTCTCATGACTGCGCTGGTGACAGCTCTGGGAGTTCTGCCCCTGGCTCTTGGTTCCGGTGAAGCCGGCCGTGAAATTGAAGGCGGAATGGCAATCGTGATCCTCGGCGGCCTAATCACTTCGACTGCTTTGAATCTTTTAGTTCTTCCGATGCTGGCGTTGAAATACGGAAGATTTGCACTTGCCCCCACTGAAACTGAGACTGCAGCGGTAATCTAAAACTGAACCGGTCATCATTAGCGAAGGGCGGCTGGTATTTGCGCCGGATTAAGCCCTCTCTTTTCGCGACAGATTTCGGAAATTCGAGATGCGAGTGAAACATGGGCCTATTTTGCCATTGAGCGACGCCCACCGTTTGGCGAGGCGAAAGATCATTTCGAACTGACTCTCTGGGTGGGAATGGGGAGGCTTAACTGAAGGTCGCCGAGATTGACCGCAGAGTTATCCGATCCATCTGGTGCTACCGGGATTGTGGCGTCTATTTTGAAAGAGGCCAAGGTCGGCACTTTGGAGAAGTTCGGGGCAGGTTTCCTGGGAAGGTTGACCGGTTGAATCTTCAGAGAGTAATCCCCGGGAGGTACGTCATCGATGCGGAAGGAGCCGTCTGTGCCGAACACCACGCTGTATTGGCGTTTGAGACGTTGAGCAGTTCTACCAGGCTCGGAAGTCCAAAAAGCCAAATTTAGTTTAGCGAAATCGCGTTGGCCCGTCTGAAATGCTTCGTCGGACTGGAAATCTGCACGCACAGGTTGTTGAGGAGCATTGGATGCGGCAACTTTGAGGCTCAAGGTCACAATATAGTCGGCCCATGGAACGGCGGCGCCTGGATCAGGAGGAATCACTTTGCCCAGAACCGGTCGCCCATTTCCGCCTAATTCAGCCCGGGATGTCTCGCCCGACCGAACGATGACGGGAACTCCATGGCTGTAGGCTGCAATGTGGATGCCGGCTTGACCTTCAGTGCGAACATTGACCTCGCGCTGCACGATCCACTCACCGGGTGGGACAGAATCGAACCGAAATGAACCGTCATCAGCCGTGCGAGCGCTGAGATGGAGCGAAATCCCTGTGCGGGTCCATGGCAGGTTTTCGAGCCAAATGGTTTCACCTGACAAGGCTTTACCGCCGAGACTAACTGAGCCTGCGATGCGGCCGTACGGTTGAAGGGTGATCGTGGTATTCGAGCCGACGGTCGACAGCGGCAGCTCAGCGAATCCGGATGGATGCGCCACCACTACGAAATCGGCGGCGTATTTGGCGGGGAGTTTGAAATGCCCCTGAGCGTCGGCAATGACGCCCGTAACCTGACTATGAGCTCCAAGCTGCAGCTTGCCTTCTTCATGCATCTGAACTCTTTCCTGTAATCCGCAGACAGCCAGCGTGGCGCGGGCGGCAGCCTCGCCAGACGGTTTGAGCACGATTCCGGCGGCAGGGTCGGCTTTGATGAGTTCCATGGTGACTTGGATTTCGGCGGATCCGCTTACTTCATTGGTGATGCGTTTGGGTGAATAGCCCTCAGCCTGCGCCTCGAGGATGTAGCTGATGGTTCCCGCGGAAGTGCTCAACCGGAATTGGCCATCAGCGGAAAGGCTCTCCGCAGTAGTAGTGAAGGTAGATAAACCACCACCCGGCTCTCGAGTGGTTTCCCAAATCTGGATTTTGGATGACCCGGGAGGGAGTCTGGTTTCGGCATCCAGCACCTGGCCGAGAATGCGCACAGCGGGATTGCCTTCACGGGTGAGTCTCACGATGTGCTCAATGCCGTCGGCCACGAGCGTGACATGCGAGAGGCTCTGGTATCCTGAGGCTTCGACAGCATAATCCTGGCTCGCGGGCGCCAGATCCCACGAGAACCTGCCATCGTCGCCGGTCTTCGTATGCCACTCGAAAAGAGTTCGTGAATCCTCAGTAGGACTGGCGGCTTCGATTCTGGCGTCCCGGATCGGCAGGCCGGATTCATCGGTGACGCGCCCGAGGAGGTTTCGCCCTGCGTGTAGAACGATTTGAAGTGTTACGACATTCGTGCTCAGTTGGAGAGAAATCACCTCCGGAGCGAAAACGTTCGCTTGAAATGTGAGGGACAGATCACCGGGACGAGCATTCGAAAAACGGAAGGCGCCGTCAGCTTCGGTGAGCACATTGCGCTCGGAAGAGTGAAAATCATAACCCTGGGTGACCTTCGCTCCAGCGATGGGCTGCCTGTTTTCGTCGGTAACGGTTCCGGCGATGATGATGCCAGACTTGACCCGCATCAGCGCCCGTTGGGCAAGAAAGTCCTGTTCTGAAATCTTTTCTATTCCCACATAGCCGAGTTCGTCCGGTGAATCGCAAGCGTAGAGCTTCTCCTGGAACAGAGGGTGCACCAGTCTGTAGGCAATCATTCCAAAACGAGGCGGAACGTGATTGCAACTCCAATGACCGGCAGCATCGGTCATTTCGGTGTGATAGTCGCCCATCATGGTCACTCGCTCGCGCGAACGCGAGGGAATGGGACCGGAGAGACTAAAAACGACCCGCAAATCGGTAACGGGCGCATCCTGTTCATCGACCACAGTGCCTCCAATGGTAACTGCAGGAGTGAGCTTCAGTGTATAGTCGGCTGGTATTTCCTCGATTCGATCCTGTTGATAG
>JAQGOX010000311.1 GCA_028293365.1 Verrucomicrobiales bacterium
AGAACGCTATCGATTTAGCAAAGGATACGAGCAATAACGGGAAAATCGATTCTTCAGGCCATAAAATTGGAGAACGGAAAAGCACGGCAAGTTCTCCCGCACGCGTGCCCGCAAGGCGAACGGTGGACCGCACCGGCAAGGAATACGAAAAAGGTAAGAAAGAAACGCGCGAATCGACGAAAGTCCAATCGCGCGGTCAGGCGAGGCCACCCGGTAACAAAGGAAATGGGTAACTTTAGAATTAGTGTCTAAAATGCCGAATACCGGTGAAAACCATGGTAACGCCGCGCTCATCGGCCGCGGCGATCACTTCAGGATCGCGCACTGAACCGCCCGGTTGGATCGCAGCGGTGGCGCCGGCTTCGGCGGCGGCGATTAACCCATCTGGAAAAGGGAAAAACGCATCACTGCAAACGACGCTGCCTTTCAAGGGCAATCCGGCTTCGCCTGCTTTCCAAACAGCAATGCGACTGGAATCGACGCGACTCATCTGGCCAGCGCCGACACCGAGGGTTCGGTCGGCAGCCGCGTAAAGAATTGCGTTCGATTTTAGATGTTTCACCACACGCCACCCGAATAGCATCGCCCGTAATTCGGCTTCGGAGGGCGCACGTTTGGTGACGATTTTGAGATCGGTCTTCGTGACGGTTTTCGCATCGCGTTCCTGAAGCAGATACGATTCCGCACCGACGGAACGAATATCATAAGGCGACGACGCGGTCGGATTTTTCAGCGCTTTCAACAAGCGCAGATTCTTTTTCTTCTGCAGATGCGCCAGTGCGTCGGGAGCGAAATCGGGCGCGATGATCACTTCGCTGAAGATTTCGGAGATCGATTCGGCGCAGGCAAGATCAAGGGTTGTATTCACGGCAATAATGCCGCCAAAAGGGGCCTGACGATCAGTCGCGAGCGCTTTGTCCCAGGCGCTTTGCAAGGAGTCGCCCTGACCGACGCCGCAGGGATTGGTGTGTTTGAGAATTGCGAGCGTGGGCGGCTCACCCTGAAACTCAGCAATCAGATTCGCCGCGGAGGTGAGGTCGAGAATGTTATTGTAGGAGAGTTCTTTGCCGTGAAGCTGCTGAAAATACTCACTGAATTTCCCGTACAAAACAGCTTTCTGATGCGGATTTTCTCCGTAGCGAAGATGTTGCGCGAGCGGAGCGGTGATGTTCAGGCGTGCTGGCAGTTCCGATAACGACGCCGATTGTTCGCTGGAGTCAAATGCCTTCGCGAGGTGTGCCGCGATCGCGCCATCATAGGCTGCAGTGCGGGCGAAGACCTTGGCTGCAAGCTGGCGGCGGAATTCGAGCGTAGTTTCGCCGGTGGCGGCGATTTGCTCGGCAGCTTTTGCGTAATCCGCGGGATCGACAATCACCGTCACGCTCTCGTGATTTTTCGCCGCGCTTCGGAGCATTGAGGGACCACCAATGTCGATATTCTCGATGGCTTCGTGCAAGGCGACGTTTGGTTTGGCGACCGTCTGTTCGAACGGATAAAGGTTGACCACGACGAGGTCGATCGGCGCGATATCGTGCTTGCGCGCGGCCTCTTCGTGTCCAGCGTTCCCCCGAACGAAGAGGAGCCCGCCATGCACCTTCGGGTGCAACGTTTTGACGCGACATCCATCATTTCCGGAAAACCGGTGTGTTCGCCGATATCTTTGACGGTCAATCCCACAGCCCGCAGGGCCTGGGCAGTGCCGCCCGTGGAAATCAGTTCAACCCCGGCTTTTGCGAGGGTTTGGGCGAAAGGAACCAGGCCTGCCTTGTCCGAGACAGAAAGGAGAGCGCGCTGAATTTTGGGCATATGCTATCGATTCTTAATTAAGCGTTCGGACGCGGAGCGGCAGGCGCCTCCGCCTGGGCAACTTTCAATTGAATATGCAAATCGCGCAGTTGTTTGGGCTCAACTGGCGCGGGTGATGCAGTCATGAGGTCGGTGCCCTTCGCGGTTTTCGGAAATGCGATCACATCGCGAATGCTGCTGGTGCCGCAAAGGATCGCGATCAAACGATCGAATCCAAGCGCGATCCCCCCATGGGGAGGACAGCCGTATTTAAACGCTTCCAGCATGTAACCAAAGCGCGCCTGGACCATCTCCGGCGGAATCTGCAGGATTTGCTCGAAAATCGTTTTCTGCACATCGGGTTGATGGATTCGGATCGACCCGCCTCCCAATTCCACGCCGTTCACCACGATATCGTAATGCTGGCCACGCACTTTCTTAGGATCGCTCGTGAGCAGCGGAATGTCTTCACGCACGGGCGCGGTGAACGGATGATGGCTGGAGTACCAGCGGTTTTGCTCCTTATCGAAACTTAAAAGCGGAAACTCGATCACCCAAAGAAAATTGAACTGGTTCGCGGGGATGGCAAGCTTGCCTTGCGTCTTCAAAACTTCCGCGCAGTAAAGGCGGATCCTTCCAAGAATTTCGCAGGCGGTGAGCCATTGATCTGCGGCGAACAAAATGAGGTCGCCTTCTTCGATAGCGAGCTTTTGCGTCAACGCCGCTTTTTCGCCTTCGCTGAAGAATTTAACGATCGGTGATTTCCATTCGCCGGCTTCCACCTTGATGAACGCCAGACCTTTTGCGCCAAAACTTTTGGCATACTCGGTCATCGTTTCGATCTGGCCCTGGGTCGCACCCGCCATTCCTTTGGCATTGAGCGCCTTGACGACGCCACCGTTTGCGATCGCGCCGCTGAATACTTTGAAAGTGCTCGTTTTGAACTCGCTGGTGAAATCAACCAGTTCCATACCGAACCGTGTGTCTGGCTTGTCGATGCCATAGCGATTCAAGGCTTCATCGAAGGAGAGCCGTTTGAACGGAGTGGGAATGTCGATGTCGAGCGCCGTTTTCCAGATACGCTTGAGCAACGCCTCGATGAGGCTGTAAATGTCTTCGCGCTCGATAAAGGACATTTCCAAATCGACCTGCGTAAATTCCGGCTGGCGGTCCGCGCGCAAATCTTCATCCCTGAAGCAGCGCGCGAGCTGGAAATACCGTTCGACCCCACCGACCATCAGGATCTGTTTGAATTGCTGCGGCGATTGCGGAAGCGCGTAGAATTGCCCGGGATGAATGCGACTGGGCACCAAAAATTCGCGGGCGCCTTCTGGTGTGGATTTGAAGAGCAATGGTGTTTCCACTTCGAGAAAACCCTGTTCGTCCAAAAAAACACGGGTCGCCGTGGCCACCTTGCTCCGCAAGCGGAGGTTGCGCGCCATTTCAGGCCGGCGCAAATCAAGATATCGATACTGCAGGCGCAATTCCTCATTCACTTTGCTCGCGACTTCGGGGTCGTCAACTGGGAATGGGAGAACCTCCGCCTGGTTCAAAACCTCAAGATCAGTGGCCACCAATTCGACTTCGCCGGTGGGGATTTTTGTATTGCGGGTTCCTTCCGGTCGCTCGCGCAAGTTGCCTGTGATCGAAACAACCGATTCGCTCCGAAGCGAGGAGGCGCGTTCGAAAATATCATTGGGCATGTGTGAAGGATCAAAGACACACTGGGTGCGCCCTTCGCGGTCGCGGATATCGACAAATATGAGCCCGCCCAGATCGCGCCGGGAATGTACCCAGCCTGAAAGAGTGACCGTCTGCCCGATTTGTGCCGGGCGCAATTCGTTACAATGATGCGTTCGTTTCATGAAAGCCTGTCAACTTGCGCTGCCTTTGAGGCAAAGCGAACGGGTATGTTGGCGGGAAACAACTTTGATTTCAAAGGGAAAGTTTCGGGTGATTGAAGCAATGAAGGCGGAGGGTAAAAGATGAAGGCGGCTCGCGCTAATCGAATCCCACCAAACGCCGCCCTCATCTCCCTGCGGGCTCTTAGGCTGAACCCGCCTGAGGATTCAAAGTTTAGATTGCTGAAATTTTGTGTCCATCATGTTTGGGACGCGAAAAGCATCAGGGATTCCTCTAATTACCCGGTAATGCCTGACCCGCGGGTTACGAATATGCCGCTTTTCCTGGAGTTTTCTGGTGATTCTAACATAAACCAGTTTGTGAATAACCGTTGGATTCTCGGGGATAACTTTTAATAACCTTTTCTTGCCGGAGAATCCACGTTCCTGCACGTTCGGTTCCATGCCTTGCTCCATGGAACTCGAAAGCTATTTACGTGTTTCGAAGCGAACGACGGACGTTGAAAAAGCGCGTTTTCGCTCGGAATTTGAGCGTTCGGTACGTCAATCGATGCGGTTGGGCCAGGGTGTGGAATGGGCATTTGGCGTTGCGTGGGAAGAGGCGTCCGAAGAAGTTATGGTCTCGGAGACCGACCAATCGGAACTATTTGCTGAGCTCATCAAATGGGCCAAAAACCGCCGGAAATAGAGAGTTACTCCCCGGTATTCACCATTGTTATTAACCGAAACAATTGCCTGTTTTAAGGGAAAACCCTACGGCCCTTACGGTAGATTTGTGACGAAGCGTCATCCGAGGCTCAAATCCGAAGAATTTAGCGGTTTTAAGGGGGATTAAAATAAGACAGTGCTCGCTCCCGCTTCGAATTAGCATGCCCTGCCAGCTAGTCGCGCCGCTTTTCGGTGACGGCGCATGAACCATATCCCTGCAAGGCTCCCGACTGTGAGCGCGGCTGTCGGAAGCGGGTTTTGTTTTACCTTCAAGACCACAGTGTCGCGGATGTGCGAGGGACTTAAACGAAACTTGATTTCCTTCATCGTCGATTCGAGGTGGTCCCGCGTTTTTTCGGCTTTTGTCTGGATCGCATCACTATCCGGTTTCGGTGTTTCCGACTGTTTCTTTTTCTCGGGATTTTTCCCTGTATTCACTCCAACCGGCTCGCCAGTCAGAGTCTCAAGAGCTTTCTCCGGCGCGAGTTTGGTTTCTGAAATACCACTAATCCCTTTCCGAATGACTATAAATCCGACCAACCCGAGAACGAGCCCCAAAGCGAGAGGGCCGGAGAAAAGAGAGATCGGAAGAGC
>JAQGOX010000342.1 GCA_028293365.1 Verrucomicrobiales bacterium
TGGTCCGATTATTACGAGAGGCGTGTTTCGACGGTGGATTTCATCGTAAACCGGCGCATTTCCGAATCTATAGACCGGAGCCAGAATCAGGCCTTCGACACGGCGGGAGAGCAGTCGCCGAATTGCGTATTCCTCTTTGATGGGATCGTTTAGCGAATGTGCGAGTATCAGGTCATAACCGAGGGCCGCCGCGCGCTCCTCGACAGCCATTGCGACCCGTGAATATACGGGGTTTGCAAGACTTGAAATCACCAGCCCGAAAAGTCGGGTGCTTCGGGTCCGCAATCCCTGGGCTTGAGTATCCGGGACATAGCCCATTTCTCGCGCCAGCAAGCGAATTTTTGTTTTGGTGGCTTCAGAAATATCCGGGGCGTCCCGCAACACCTTTGAAACGGTCATGACTGAGACTCCGGCCCGAGCTGCTATATCCTTTAGTCGAATCATCGTTGCCATCCCCTGGGAACTAAATACCTAATAGGCTTAGATCAAACGTTTGAGCCGCTCCAGCTCAGTTTCTTCCGCAACGTCTCAAAAAAAGACCTTCCCGGCAACCGAACTAATCGGACCGATTTTCGACTCCGATAAATCTGGACAACGTTACCAAAGGTCAAAGGAGTTTGCTCCTGCCCATCCGCGGTCAGGAAAACTTCGAGTTTTTGACTTAAAACAGTGACTTCGATTTTTGATTGCAAACCAACAATGACACTGCGGTTTGACAAGGTGTGCGGACAAATCGGTGTTATTGCAAAGACCTCAGCGGCCGGACTCACGACCGCTCCTCCGGCTGCCAAAGAATAGGCGGTCGAGCCGGTGGGGGAACTGACAATCAAACCATCGCAGCGGTAGCGTGTGAGCGTCTCTCCGTCGATTTTTACATCCAGTTCAATCAGGCGGGAGGCGGTGCCACGGCTGAGAACGAAATCATTCAGCGCCACCTGCGGTTGCAGTTCATTCGCACTTCGAACCGTGGTTTCAATCAAGGACCGGCTCTCCACTACGTAGGCGCCGGTCCAAAGCTGCTGCAGCACTTTTGGCACCTCAGGAGCCTGGACTGATGTGAGAAATCCGAGACCGCCCACATTGATGCCGAAAACTGGAGTGGCTGATCCTCGCAGTGCGCGAGCGACGCTTAACATCGTGCCGTCACCACCGAATACCATGAGCAAGTCGACCTCGTTCGCCAAAGCTGAGATATCGGGGCAGGTGTCAGCGCGAAGGTTTGCCATGGCCGCCGTTCCCGGCGTCGTCAGAACAATTCGACCATGAGCAATGATCGACCTGGCAACCTTTTGAACAAGGGCTCGCGAATTGGTTTTTTCCGGATTTGCGATTAAGCCAATCCGATGCAAATTTTCAGGATCTTTTTTCAATCAGCGCCAGAAATTCTTTGTTCCCCGCCGGTCCGAGCAGAGGGGAGTCAGTCGATCGTTTCCAATGCAATTGAGGCAAAGTCGCGACGAATTCTTCCAACTCGCGAAGGACTCGGGCATGGATCACCGGATCTCGAATCACGCCGCCACCCCGGTCTGCTTCCGCTTTTCCCGCCTCGAACTGCGGTTTGATTAACGCCACGATGCTACCCAAAGGACGGATCAAAGCAACGACCGGTGGCAGAATTTTTTTAAGCGAGATAAAAGAGCAATCGATCACCGCGAAATCCACTGGCACAAATGGGCGTGGGAAATGACCCTCGGTCAACTCGCGAGCGTTTGTTTTCTCCATCACCACAACGCGAGGATCCTGGCGAAGTTTCCATGCAAGCTGTCCCTGGCCAACATCGATGGCGTACACCTGATCAGCTCCCCTTTGAAGCAGGCAATCGGTGAACCCACCCGTGGAAGAGCCTACGTCCAACACCCGACTTCCGCTGACAGAAATAGAGAATGACTCCAAAGCATGTTCGAGTTTGTAGCCACCCCGGCTGACAAATTTCTCACCTGCTTCGACCTCGAGCGTGTCGGTGTCTTTGACGTTATCGCTGGGTTTGGAGGCTTTTTGCTGGTTGATTCGAACCGCACCCGCAATAACCGCCCGTTTCGCTTTTTCGCGACTTTGAAACAAACCTCGTTCCACCAATGCTTGATCAAGCCGCTTCATCTTTCGCGCTTAGGTCTTGCCTTGCGCGATTCGGTTTTGAATATCCCGATAAACTCCAGTGAATATAGCATTATCGGAGGCGACCTGTTGAAAAATCAGTTTCAACTTCGCACCGTCCGCGGGATGAACGACCGCGTGAACGCTTTGTTGGAACGCCTGCATGGCGTTCATTGTTTGTAGAGTGGTACTGATCAAGACGAAGGTGGCGTGGCGCCTTTGGGCCATCGGAAATGTTTGTATCGCGCGCAGCGACGCATTTTCGGCGGCTCCGATGCTGGCAAAACTTTCCTCCATTATTACCAAATGATACGGCACCGAAGTGAACCGGGTCATAAACTCGTCATGGGTTGCCGCTGACTGGGTCTTATAGCCGAGGTCCAACAGGGCGTTCCTGGAAAGAGCGTGCAGTTCCGGGCTGCTGATCGCTAACAGGGCCGGCTTATCGGTTGGGCTGAGGAATTCTATTTCAGATGCCATTTTATTTGAGCTTTAGAGTCGAAGAAGACGGCCCCGGGGCGGTTTCTTTTTTCCCGTGCCCGGGAGCGGGTTCGGCGACCCGTTTCATCTGCAAATTCGCAAGATCAGTCGTCATTTCTCCGCGTTTTTTCTTAATGTTGTCGATCCCGCGCGTTACCGGACCTTTTTTCGTGCAATAAAGCAACGCGTTCTCCTCGGTAAGAGCGCCGCGATCGAAGGCGTCCAGGCACGCCTGATCGAAAGTGCGCCAACCGAAGGTGTAATTTGACTCGATGATTTCGTGAAAACTTTTTCCTTCGCCCTCTCCCATCACGATACTATCTTTAATTCGGAGGTTTGAGCCCATGATTTCCAATAGTGCAATCCGTCCGCCCCCTACTTTGGGCGCGAGCCGCTGGCTAACCACCCAGCGTAAGGTATCGGACAAACGCAGCCGAATTTGTTCCTGTTCTTCCTGCTCAAACATACCCAGTATACGATTGATAGTCTGACCCGCATCAATCGTGTGCAATGTGCTCACGACCAGGTGTCCGGTTTCTGCCGCACTCAAGCCAATTTCAACCGTTTGCCGATCGCGCATTTCTCCGACCAGAATGACTTTCGGCGCCTGCCGAAGTGCCGCCCGCAATCCCGAGGCGAACGAATCAAAATCGGTTCCCATTTCGCGCTGGTTGAAAGTCGCTTTTTTTTGCGGATGAACAAATTCAACCGGATCTTCCAGGGTGATGATATGGATCGACTTGGATTCGTTGATTTCATTCAACAACGCAGCCAGAGTGGTTGATTTTCCAGATCCAGTTGCGCCCGTTACCAAAACGAGGCCGGTTTTTTCCTTCGCCACTTGCAGGAATATTTCCGGCAATTGCATGTCGGTTAGAGAAGGGATTTTGGTATTCAGCTTTCGCAACACCACGGAGTAGTTTCCGCGTTGTGAAAAAATATTCACGCGAAACCGCGCTTTTCCAGTTAGAGAATACGATGAGTCGCAGGAACCGGTTCGCAACAAATCCTCAGTGAGGCGCCGGCTATTTCCAATCAGGTTTAGGGCAATCGATTCGCTTTGAAATGGGGTTAGTTTTTCAACTGTTGGTTCAATCGCCACCGGAACCAGTTGGCCGTTGCTTTCGACCTGCAACGGCTTATCAACAGTTATA
>JAQGOX010000129.1 GCA_028293365.1 Verrucomicrobiales bacterium
TTCTTCCCGGAACGACCTATTACTATCGATTACGCTCCTTCAACGCGGCCGGAAGCTCCGGCTATTCGAATATTATTTCAGCCAGCACGCTGTCGAATTAAGAGCAATGGATTTATAAACGCCAAAAGACCCTTCCACTCCGGAAGGGCCTTATTCTTCATTTTATCCCGTCTTCTTCGCGAGATTTGCGCGAGTAAGAAGTCCGCAGTGATGGTGTATATGCTCTTGAATATGGGGCGGCGGGCCGTTAGCCCAGCAGTCTGTTAAAATACCGAACGGATGCTGAAATTGTGAGCGGTTTTCGGTTCTGAAGGAGCGACGATGGAAGCATATTCCCACAGGCCAAATGCACCCACTCCGTCAGGAGCGGAATATTTGTAGAACTCCAATTCAGAACATTCCAACTCCGTAGGAGTCCTGGTAAGCAAGTTGAAGTCATATGCGGCGCGCCGGGTTTAATCGAATTGCACTCTCTGGACGCTTTGCCGGGTAGTGACTCGAGTTCCGTCGGAGCGGAGCAGGCTGAGGTCGCAATCTGATGCGGTGAATTTCAAAATCCGTCCACATTATCGCGGTGTCTTTTTCGGCCGCGGCCGTTTATAGTCAGTGGAATACTGCGCGTAGGCACAAGGCCCGTGAAGGTCACACAGAGTGGAGAGCTATACGTGCAATGTGCATTTCGAGATGAGAATGGGTAGGTTCTTGACTCACCGTTACCCGAGGTGTTTTCTTGCGTGAGTATCTAATAATTCGGGCAAGCTTTAAACTCCTGCGCGAAAGGACCTCCCATTCGCGTCTTTACCGCATGATTAAGTGTCCGATTTCTGGGGCAGTGGTTACTATTCATTGAGTGAATGGTTCCAGCGATCAACAGCTATTACGTGATTATGGTGAGTGCCGGTCGGAACCAGCGTTTGCCGAGTTGGTGCGACGTTACGTTGATTTTGTCTTTTCGGTCGCTTTGCGGATCGTTCGCGACCGGCATTTGGCCGAGGATGTCACGCAAAATGCCTTTCTGGCGCTGGCGGAAAATTCCGAAAAACTCAGCACCGTCTCGGCGCTTTCGGGTTGGCTTCATCGTACGACTCGTAACATCGCTCTAAATGCAGTCCGAACCGATGTTCGTCGTCGCATTCGAGAACAGGAGGCTGTTGCCATGAATATAAGCGCCGCGGCTGACCTAACCTGGGAAGAAATCTCGCCCCATTTGGACGCAGCACTAGATCAATTAAAATGCAGCGACAGAGATGTGGTGCTCCTGCGATTCATCCACGGAAAGTCTGCCGCCGAGATCGCGAAAATCATCTCGGTCAGCGACGTCACCGCACAAAAGCGCCTGAATCGAGCGATCGATCGGCTCCGTAACTGTTTTAAAAAACGCGGCCTTACCGTTGCCGCTCCCGTCCTATTCCTAATTCTCCCGGCCAAAGCCATTCAAGCCGCCCCTTCCGGACTCGCCATCACTATTACGACTGCCCTTTTCGGCGGGGCGATTCGCAGTGCAGCGATCCTTGGAACCTGCAAAGCCATAACCATGACAACAACACAGAAAACGCTGGTCGTCCTTTCCCTCGCCGCCGCCTTGGGGACGGGTCTTTATCAAATTCGGCAATCTTCCAGCCGGCAAAAGGATGCACTCTTGTATCGACAGCAATTGGCAAGAGTTAGCCAGGACCTCCAGGAATCGCAGCAGGCACGCGATGCGGCCCGTCAGAGCCTCCTCGCAACGGAGCGGGCAAATGATCAATTGCGGCGTCAGGCAGCGGAGGTTTACAAGTTGCGTGCCGAGGTTTCTCAGTTGCGCGCTGCCGAGGGCACTGTCGCAACAACGTCTCCGATGAAAACATTGGTGAATCAAGTCGCGTTGCTCAAACAAAAGCTCGACCAGATGCCGGATCGAAGAATTCCCGAGATTGAATTCGCCACTGAAAAAGACTGGGTAAACGCAGTTTCCGGTGCCGATTTGCGCACTGAAGACGGGGTCCGGGAAGCATTGAGTAAATTACGGGAAGGAACCGAAAATATATTTCTCAACGAAATGATGAAAACCGCGATCAAGAAGTATCTCGCCACCAACGATTATCAATTGCCGTCTGACCTCTCCAAGCTTAAGCCCTATTTTGATGTGCCAGTTTCCGATGCGATGCTTCAGCGCTATCAGCTTCTCCAGAACGGAAAACCCGACAATGCGGCGGACTTGGTAAAGTTAACGACGTTCGTCGACGATGAACATGATTCAACTCACGCTATGTCCATAAATGGTGCCTGGGGAAGCTCGTTTAATAAAGTTCAGGAAGTAATCCAGATGGCGGCATTAGCGTTTGCGTCGGAAAATGGAGGACAAATGCCGAGCGAACCTTCTCAGTTGGCCAATTATCTCACCAAACCCGTCGATGCAGCTACCACACAGAAATATTTGGAAAAAATCATTGCCGATCCACCCACCGCCGAAGTCGTAACAGTTGCCCCGGCACTTAAAGCCTATTCCGACACGCACAATGGAGCGCTTCCGCGAAATCCTTCGGATTTGCGGCCTTACATCACAACACCAGAGCAAATGGCCGCTCTAGAAAAGCAGGAAGGAAATAGCAAGCCCATCTCGAAGTGAGATTTTATCCTTTTCCATCATTGCAATGTTGCATCTCGGCTGTGGACGCCAGACTAGCTCGCGCAAAGGGGGGGGCGCCGTATGCCTATGCCTGAACGAAAGCCGTATGCGGAGTCTTTGCATGATTCTCCAAAGCCATGGGCTTCTGGAGGCGGATGAGTTTCCGACATTTTCAGAGCGAGCACCTCGGCACGATGATGGTTGGTTTTTCCGTTTGTCGTGCGTCCAACGAGCCGCTATTGATTGGCAATCACCCGGCCCAAAGCCAGAGGGCGGCTGATTTGTTTATGACTGAAACCCGTGACCATGCGCTCCCAGTCTTCCATAGTATTAATACGGAGGATCGACAGCGAAGGGCCACGGGGTGGCGCAGTTTGCAACTCTCGCGTCATGTGGGGCGGGTTACTGGTCGAGGCGACGCCGCTTCACGCCGCACCAGAAAATATAAATGCCATGAGCACTGAACCGAAAGAGACAGACATCACAGCCTGGCTGAATTCCACCGAGCGGCAGGTTTTACGTCTTGGCCTCAACAAGAGTGCACTACTGCGCTGCCGTTTGGAGGCGTCGCCTGAAAGGGTCTGGGCCGCCTGCACTGACCGCAGTCAGCTCCGGCAATGGTTCGCTGACGTGAAAGGCGACTTGCATGACGGGGCCACGCTGGCAATTGACGTCGGAGCACCATGCGAGCTCACGTCACGAATTCTTCAGTGCGAACCTTCCCGTAGGCTGCGTTTCTCTTGGTCATATCCCGGGCGGGGTATTGACGAGGTTGAGGTTCGTTTGGCGGCGAATGGCGAGGGCACTCTGTTGGAACTGGAGCATCGCTCCGACGACGAAACCGACTGGTGGTTTGGGGCCGGTTCGGGCTGGGAGATTGCGCTCATTCGCCTGACCCTTCTCCTCCGGGGAGACAATCCATCTGGAATCGCCACTGAAAAGCTCGACCAGAAGCTTGGGCAGCTCTGGACGATTGCAGGACGAGCGTGCGCGTGATGGAGAAGTGGTCGCTTGCTCTGAAATCGAATGCCACTGAAGTCGCACTTCGTGCAAGCTGAACCCGTCACCACACTCAAGCGCAAGGCCACCGAGATCATCGCTGACATCGACTCCAACCAGGACCCGGTGCTCATCACTCAGCGCGGCAAGCTTGTGGCGTAGCTCATGGCCGTCGAAGCGTTCGACATTCTGAACCGCAGCCTCAGCATTCTGGAGGCATCGACCGCGGAGAACGCGCTATTGAAGACGACCGGGTTGTCACCCACGCCGGAGCGAAGAAACGCATGGCGCGATGGCTGAAATAATCTGGACCGGACCCGCTCTCCAGGGGCTCGACGCCATCGCGGATTACATCGCTCTCGACGATCCGCTGGCGGCGCAGGGTCTTGTTCAGCGAGTCTTCCGGCACGTCGAGTAGCTTGTTGAGCATCCGGTTTTCAAAAAAAATCTTCATGAAAAGAATACTTCCCGTGTGTTTTTTCGAAACAAGGTTCCATCTCACGGGATAATGTCAAAAAAAGGCCCTTCCACTTGGAAGGGCCTTCATCGCAGGGAGGAACCCGCTTTTGCACCAAAGATGTCTTAAAACCGCTTTGCCAGGCTCGCGAGAACCACGTAGTCAGCAAAGGCTGCGTCGCCACCGGGATTGCCACTCGCTTTATCGGGAATGCTCTGTTCGCGGTTGCGATACAAAGCGACGGGTGTGTTGATCGAGAAGTACCACGTTTTGTAGGCGATTCCGATTCCGGGTTCGATCGAAACTGCATATCCAGGGCGGCGGAAGCCTGCTGCGCCGCCGATTAAATCATGAACAGGCACGCCTTCGATCCGACCGCCAAGGCTAAACGTGAGAGAATGCTTGGGCCAAACCAGGTATTCGAGACCGGTTCGTCCCATGTAGCTATCACCAATGGAGTAGTCTCTGCCGGCTCCGGTCGGTGTATAGCTTTCTTCAGGAGTGATGGTGTAGGAACCGTTTACGTAATAATTCAGCCGGGGAATGATTTCACGATAGGCATAAAGGTCGAGAGTTATCCCCCATCCGCCGTTCCCCAATTGAATCGATTGGTCCACTGCCTTGCGCGTCGCTATGATCTTTTTCGAGGCTGCGTCAAAGGATCCAAACGTGTCTTGAGCATCGCGGTCCCCCGTCGGGGCGGAGACTCCAAGACCGATCAGCGCATTTCCTTTTACGTATTTCTTTGGATCGAGAATCCACATATTGCCTTCCATGCGGATATCACCAAGCCCCGCCGATTGCGTATGGAACCGATCTAAAATAGTCCGACTTACGTCGTTGGATTTTATCACCTGGGAACGGTCGTGGATCGCGAACGGCACCGTAACCGTTGCGCTGTAACGCGGTGTAAAGGCATAAGTGAGACCGAGATCGATGAAATTGGATCGGTTGATGACCTGGTCCCCCGCAGTTTCCCGCTGGGTCT
Organism: Verrucomicrobiales bacterium; assembly: GCA_028293365.1. GTDB lineage: Bacteria > Verrucomicrobiota > Verrucomicrobiia > Limisphaerales > SXQI01 > JAQGOX01. The sequence goes on from JAQGOX010000129.1 coordinate 5,053, forward strand.
GTTCCACATCATGAACGAAATGCCGGTCAGAGTTGAGCCAGCGGTAGCCGACGGATGCCTGGAAACCGGATTCCGGAGGGAGAGCTCCTTCATCGTTGAAATCCATTCCGTGGATTGGGGTTGTGCCTGCTCCGCGAGATGCGACACAGCCTTGTGCAAATGTGCTTTGCGTTTGGCCGATCACTAAGGTTCCGAGAAGCGCAAGCAATGGTCCTCGAAGCTTTCTGGATGGGTTGAGTGTTGGATGCATGGATTGTATATGTGTTTGTGGTCGCGCAATTAATCGGGGATTCCCTTACAAATGAAAATCATAATGGGGTGAACTGCCTGGTTTTTGGGGTGAATCGTCGAGGAGGGGATATGCTGACAACTCATTTAGATTTTGATTGCGAAGCACCCGTTCGAGCTGCTCTCTTTGGGCCGATTTTGAGCGAATTGCCGTTTGAATTCGAATGAGCCGATTCGTGAACTCTTCAATGAAATCAGATGCGCCGTCCAGGCACGTTACGATCATTCTGACCCTTCTTTACGGTTTTTCAGGAATGGTCGCGTTGATTTACGAGGTTCTTTGGCAGCGCCAATTCTCCCTGGTTTTTGGGAGCGCGGCGTCCGCGACTGCCGCGGTGTTAGCCGCGTATTTTATGGGATTGGCGCTGGGAAGTTTCGCTTGGGGGCGGCTGGCGATAAAGTGGCGGCGGCCATTACTCGTATATGCCGCTCTGGAAGTCCTCATTGCCATCGGCGCGGTCCTGGTTTCGCCCATGCTCGACCTTTTCAATCAGATTCAACCGTGGCTCGCTCAACTTCTTCCTCAGAACCCGAGCACCATTTTTATACTTAAAGC
>JAQGOX010000363.1 GCA_028293365.1 Verrucomicrobiales bacterium
CAACGGATGATGAACTGAGTCAGATCGTCAAAGAGGCTTTTGCCAAAGTGCTATCGATCACGTCGGGTGAGATCGATCTCAAGGCCCCGCTTGATCAGTATGGTTTTGATTCCGCCATGGTAAGCAGTGTGGCGGCTGAATTGGAAAAGTATTTTAGCCGGGTGCCACATACGCTCTTTTTTGAATGCTCCACTGTTCAGGAAGTGATCGATTATCTTCGTAATTTTCATCCTGGAAAAGAGATGATCCGTTTCAAAACGGATGAAATTTCCAAAACGATAACCGAAGAATTTTCAGGCTCAAATCCAGATCTGGACCAAATGACCGACGCAATTATGTCCGATCACATAACAGTCGAAGAGGTCTTGGCGCAACTCTAACCGTGGCAAAGCTGCGATGAAAAAAGAGATTATACGCTCGATTCTGAAACAGGTTCAGGACGGATCTATTCCGCGCGAGGCAGGAGTCCGTCTCTGCTACGAGATTCGTGATTTGGAAGAGGCCGAGTCGGCACTTCCCGCTTCGGAAGAGGTCGCAATTATCGGTGTCGCCGGTCGTTACCCTCAAGCAGGCAATATCGATGAGCTCTGGCGGAACTTGAAAGCCGGGCGGGATGCAGTCACGGAAATTCCAAAAGAGCGTTGGGACTGGAGAGATTATTTCAATTCTGAACCCGAGCAATGCGGGTCGTTGGGGAAAAGCTACTGCAAGTGGGGTGGTTTTATCGACGGATATGATTCTTTCGATCCGTTCTTTTTCAATATCTCGCCTCGTGAAGCTGGTTATATGGATCTTCAGGAGCGCCTTTTCCTCGAAGTAGCCTGGGAAACGCTGGAGGATGCGGGTTATACCAGGAATTATTTCGAGCGGCGGAAAGCTGAACAGCGAACATTAAAAGTCGGGGTTTATGTGGGCGCCACCTGGCAGGAGGGACAGCTTTATACCGATACAAACAAAGAGAATGATGGAGCGATTTTTTCGACGCATGCGTATGCAATTGCTAATCGAGTGTCTTTTTTCTGCAATTTTGAAGGCCCCAGCCTGACGGTCGATACCGCGTGTTCGTCCTCACTCACGGCGATACATCTGGCGTGGGAGAGTATCGTTAATGGCAGTGTCGATATGGCTTTGGCTGGTGGCGTGAATCTCTCCATTCACCCCAATAAGTTTCTGGTTTTGGCGGGTGCGGGGTTCGCATCGAAAAAGGGGCGTTGCCAAAGTTTTGGAAGTGAAGGGGATGGTTATGTCCCGGGAGAGGGTGTGGGGGCGCTCTTGTTGAAACCGAAAGCAAAGGCGATTGCCGATGGCGACCACATCTACGGAATCATTAAAGGGAGCGCCATCAATCACGGAGGGAAAACTAATGGATATACCATACCGAGTCCCACCGCGCAGGCCGAAGTGGTTCGAGACGCGCTTCGAAAAGCGAAGGTTGATCCACGGACGGTGAGCTATATCGAAGCGCACGGAACCGGAACGGCGCTTGGCGATCCCATTGAGGTTGCGGGCCTCGCGAAGGCCTTTGGCGAACAACCCCGGTCCGGACAGTTCTGTGCATTGGGCTCGATTAAGGCAAATATTGGCCATTGCGAAGCGGCTGCCGGGATATCGGGAATTACGAAGGTGCTGCTGCAACTGTCGCACCGGCAGTTGGCTCCGACCATTCACGCAGAAGATTTAAATCCTAAAATCGATTTTGCAAATTCGCCATTCCGGGTTCAAAGAGAATTGGCCGATTGGAATCGGCCTCTAGTTAATTGCAACGGTCAGGTAAAGGAGTTTCCACGGATCGCTGGTGTTTCATCGTTCGGCGCTGGCGGGGCCAACGCACATTTAGTGATCGAGGAATATATTTCCAAAGTTCCAATTGAATCGGACTCGAAGCGCCCCGGCATTTTCCTGATCGTTCTTTCTGCCAAAAATCGAGCATGCTTGCAATCCGCTATTCAGCGTCTTTTCGATTATGTCACCAATAACGAGGACCGAACTGTTAATCATTTGGCAAACCTGGCTTACACTCTTCAGGTTGGGCGCGATGCGATGGACGAACGCATCGCGTTCGTAGTCGAATCGATCGATGAGCTTCAATCGCGATTAAATCTGATTTGCGGCGAAACGAAAGAAGCCCCTGGAATATTCCACGGACGTATATCGCGCGGTGAGGATGCCCCTCCGCCTCAGGAATTGAAGAGTAAAAATGGTCTTATTCTGGCGAAAAGTGAAGCGGGAGCATTGTTGGAGCATTGGGTTCGAGGCGGTCAAATCAATTGGGAGCAGATGCATCAGGATGAAGTGCTCTGCCGTGTTCGACTACCAACTTATCCTTTCTCCCGCGAGCGCTATCCGCTCCCTGCTGTCATGCGAATGAACTCAGAAACCGCGGAGGTTCTCATGCCTCAAAAAGTCGAGACTTCGACTGCGGTTGAATGGGATGGGTTGACATACATTCCTCAGTGGAGAGAGAAAACGGGTGGGCGCGCAAAAAAGCGCGCAGGTCATAATTCTGCGAATGTATTTTTGGTTTACGGTCGATCCTCCATGGCCTTAGTAGAAGCGATCCAGGCCCGATATAAACAACAATTCCCATCCGCTAACCTTATTTCCCTGGAGATAGGAAATGATCTCGAGGCGCATGACGGGGAAAGCTTCGAGCGATTGCTCGCGAATCACAAATCCATCGAACGGGTTTA
>JAQGOX010000392.1 GCA_028293365.1 Verrucomicrobiales bacterium
TGCCCGATGCCATCCTGCCCAAACTCGCAGCCGCCTCAAGTGCAGGCGACTATCTAATCTTAAGCGCGAATCTGGCGCCTGGGACAGACTACCGGCTCGGTGTTCAACGCGTTCTGCCGCTCTACGATAACGATCTCACCAAAGAATGGCTCCTCACATTTCTATTGCACCTTGGAGTCGAGCGTGGCGATGGAAAAATTGCTTTCGAAATTGAAACCAGTCCTTCAAAGCGGTATCTGTTGCGGATGGCCGCATATTTTACTTTCAACCCCGCGCGCACGATTTCCGTATCCGGCGAACGCTTCGAATTCAAGAGCGGCGAACGCATACGCTTGTTCTATTCCTATCGTTACACCCCGCAACGAATCGAGGCGCTCCTGAACCAATATCAATTCAAGCTGGCCAGAAGCTGGATTACCAAGTCGCAGGAAGAAGGAATATTCTTGTGCCAGAAAGATCCAACGCCTGCAGCCTGTTCAACTGGCGGCTAAAAAACCGCTAACGTATCGAGCACCGCTTTAATGCGCGCCACCTCATGCGTGCGAAAAAGATTGGTTTGTCCCAACGCCGCCAGAACCGCAAAAAACGGCTCCGCAGACCGCACTTCCTCTCCGAAATATTCGAACGCATGAGGCAAGGCATGGCAAATCGGACAACCCAGATCGCGCAAACGGAACGTCTCCAGAAATGTCCGCATCTGATGCCGAACCCGCACTGAACTGTCTGCCAGATTTCGGTAATAGAAGCCGAGCCCCGGATCGATCAGCAACTTATTACAGCCCGCTCGTTGTGCCGTTTCAAGATGCCGCGCGAAATACTCGCGCATTTGGCCGATGGTATCACTTCCGAAGTCGAAATCCCCCACTTCGCGAACATTCGCCCCCTGGACGTAACAAAGGATCACTGCCGCCTCAAAATCCGCCGCCATGTGGAAAATTTCCGGTAGATCAGTCACTCCGGTAATATTTAAAACGCGCGCACCAGCTTCGAGCGCGGCCCGCGCGACCACCGGTTGATATGTTTCAGCCGAAACGATGATTCCAGAAGCAACCACCTCGCGAATAACCGGCAGCAACCGGCTCTGTTGCAATAATTCATCCACTCGCGCCGCGTGGTTCAAGCTCGATTCCGCCCCGATATCAATGATCGCCGCTCCTTCCGCCGCAAGAACCCGCGCCCTCTGAATCGCGCCTTCGGCCGTCAGACAAACGCTTTCCCGGTACCACGAATCGGGTGATAGATTGATCACTCCCATGATCTGGGGCCTGGAGTTGAATGGAAAATTTCGGCCCCCCACTGAGAACTCCCGCACCGGAGTTAAGGCAGCCGCTCCATGTTTCTGCCAGAGTTCGGCCAGATCTTGCAAATGCAGCATAGGAATCCTTGATCTAAAGCCGTGTTATCTTTTCGATCAAACCAGTGGTCGATTTTCCGGGAACGAATGGAATAAAAATGATCCGACCCCCCGCCGCTTCAACCACCTTGCGCTCCTCCTGGTTCAACGTCTCCAGGGTGTAATCACCCCCTTTGACATAAACATTCGGATGCGCGATCCGCAAAAACTCAATGGCACGAACTTCCGGAAAAATGCAGACGGCACTCACACATTCAAGCGCCGCGAGCACCACCGCGCGATCGGCCTCACAATTAACCGGCCGCCCCGGTCCCTTTAAACTGCGCACTCCTTCATCACCATTGACCCCGATCAACAGAAGATCTCCCGCCTGGCGTGCTCCCTCCAGGTAGGTCACATGGCCGGCGTGCAACAGGTCGAAACAGCCATTGGTCACCACCAGCTTGCGGCCGTCTGCGCGGACCTTTTCGCGCCACGACTTCAACGAAGCATGGGGAATGATTTTTTCTTGCGCTCGCATTCAATAAGAATCTGAACCGAGCGGACGCTGGAACGCAATCGACAAAGGTGATAAACTTGATTCTGTCAGGGATGAAAACTTTCAATTCCAATCAAAATCAATTTCGGGCCGCACGGTTTTTTTCGGAAGCGATCAGATCGGACGAATCAAAATACATATGACCGACTTATCTTCTATCGCGCAAATGCTGGTCGCCAATGGAAAAGGAATTCTCGCTGCCGACGAAAGCAATCCGACCATCGAAAAACGCTTTCGCTCCATCAACGTTCCTTCGACGGAAGAAAGCCGCCGACGGCACATCCTTCGTCGAAGTCCTGAAGCGCCAGGGAATCAGTCCCGGGATCAAAGTAGATAAAGGAACTGTTCCGGTCCCCTTTTCGCCAAACGAGAAAATCACCGAACTCTTTCGGAAAGACCACGCTCATCGAATTTCCCACTTTGCGCAATTTTAATTCAAAGAGCATACGAACCAGCTTACCCAAAAAGATTTTGCATCAAAGCTACAACTTCGGCTGCGATTCAATGACTGCGTCGATTTCGGGGACACCGGTCGGATATTGCTCTTTGGAAAGCGGCGTTCCAGCTTCAAGCAGAAGGCGAACGACTCGCGGAAAATTTCCTTCAGGATGTCGTTTGGCAACCACACAACTGTGGATCGCAAAGCCCAAGGCCGTGGCTTGGTGGTTTGGATCACGCCGATCAACCGGGTGACTGCGTTGAAGTAGCAGTTCGACCAGTTCGGCATCTCCGCACCATGCCGCGTTGTGCAGCGGCAGATATCCATGATTAAATTCCGGAACATCCACCGGAAATCCAAGATCCAGCATGAGCCGAACAACCTCGCGGTTGAGGTTCGTTTCCCAGCAACTCTTCGCCAGCAATGCTTTATCTTCCTGGTCAAGTTCGCTGACCAATGTTGGATTACGAAGAACAATTTCTTCCGCCAATGGCCGATTCGCAAGAATGCAGGCAACGAGCAACCGCTGGCGCGCTGGAGTATGCTTCATCAGAAAATCGTACAACTCGGAATGTCCCCGATGGAACGCAATTTCCTGCGGCGATTGATTAAAACCTAATGTCCACTGGTAGATCGTCCCGCCGGGCACTCTATGGCCCATTCCGGGAAATGGACCCGAATTATTCCCGATGCGATATGCGGTGCATTCTGGATTATCGCCCACCAGCTTTTGGGCCAATTCCAAATCACCCAGACCTGCGGCCATAAAGATGTCCGGCACGGCGCCGCGACCAAGCAGAAACCGAGTTACTTCC
>JAQGOX010000396.1 GCA_028293365.1 Verrucomicrobiales bacterium
TTCAGATGGGTGCGCGAAACCAACCCGCAGACTCGGCGCGAACCTCTCAACTTCATTCTTCCAGTTCGCCAATAGAGACGCTGGCGCGACGATCAGTGAGGGTCCTTCGCCTGGCTTATCCTTTTCATGGGACTTCGCAGCGTCGCTGTGTTTCATTTGCAACAACAGGGCAATGACCTGCACCGTTTTTCCGAGTCCCATGTCATCTGCCAGGCAAGCTCCAAGCCTGAGGCTTAGGTCGCCATGAACGCGAAAGGTGTTTCTGCTGAGCGCTTATTCTCGGCAAGGTGCAGGGTGACCTTTCCGAGCAAATGCAAAGCGGGATTGATCTGCCTGAGCCACGCTTTCAATCCTCCCGCTTCAGGCGCCGATGACCGCGCCAATTCGTCCAATTCTCTCCACAGTTTTGTAAATACGTCCGGAGAGGCGTATTCCGCTCCGCGCATCGCGGGAATGCGCAAACTGAGGTCAAAGAAGGCTTCGTGCGGTATCGGTGTGGCTCCAGTAGAACTGCGGTCTTCCGCCACTTCCGGCGAATGCGCAAGTAGCGCAAGAAAGCTATCGGCGAATTCGCGCCAAAAAACCCACTCAGATGGCCAACTGGAAGATTTATCCCGGCGGGATGCCAGCGCCACCAGTCCTCGGCTTGAGCTGGCCTTGAATGCCTCGTGTAGTTCCTCATCCGCTGAAAAGGTGCCGGAGCGGGTTTCACCCTCACTCGGCTCGATTAAAAGACGGCCGTTCGGATTAAGTGCCAATTGATTTGGATTCGTCGTGCTGGACATGAACCATTTGAATGTGCCTTCAACCTTTGCACGTGAAAACCGTTTTTTCACGGCGTCGAGCGTCCTGAAATATCAAATCATTCCGGAAAGTCGCGATTTGCCCATCGAGCAGCCGATAGATCGCATTCCGATTTCGCGAGCTGGATATTGTCTGCTTCCCGCTCAGGCCTTCGAAAATCGTTGCCGATTGAAGAGACTCAGGTCATGTGGCGTGTGTCCATTGATTGCGAGATCCGCCATGATCTCTCCCACCACACTGCAAAACTTGAAACCGTGTCCGGAGAATCCTGCGGCAAATGACACCTGCGGAAACTGCGGGTGCAAGCCGATCAGAAAGTTCATATCGGGAGTCGTCGTGTACATGCATGTGGTCGCGTGAACCAGGGGTCCGTCCAGGTCCGGGAGGAATTCTCGAATGGACTTTCGCATCGCTGCTTCGTCTTCTGGAAAGAATCCGCGATTGATGGTTTCCGGTGTGCAAATTTGTGCCTGCGGAATGCGAAAGAATGCGATTTTGACCCCTCCATCGGGTCCATCCATCGCTGGGAATCCGTAGGGCTGAAGACCTTGATCATTCTGCCAGATGTAAATCGGAAATCGATCCGGAAGGAATGGCTGAACGCCGCATTGAGGCTGAAACCAGTATAACACCTGCCTTTCGACCTTAAGCGGCATTCCCAGATCGGAGAGCATCTGCGGCGCCCACGGTCCGGGAGTGACAATGAGGCGATCACCGTAATATGTGTCCTTGGCTGTCTTCACGGAAACACCTCCGCCGGGTTCTGGGGTCCACGAAATTGCAGGTTCCTCAAAATGAAGGTCGGCGCCCCACTTCGCGGCCAGATCGAGATGCGTGCTCACCGCTTTCTCCGTAAAAACCAGCCCCGCTAGTCGCTCGAAAAGAGCCATGTGATTCTCTGGTATTGAGATCGGAGGGTATCGTTGCCGCACCTGTCTTGATGTCAAAATCTCATGATCGAGCCGATGTTCAATTGCACTGCGAATACTTCCCGCTACCACCTCCGAATTCGGGCTGCCCATCATCAATCCTCCGCACAAGGTGAGCAGTTTCTCGTCTGACTCACGTTCCGCTTCGTGCCACAATTCGTAAGCGCGCAATAGGAGCGGCACATAACTGGGATGCTCGAAATAGGCCTGTCGAATGACACGCGTCCGTCCGTGGCTCGAACCTTGGTTATGCGCCGGGGTAAATTGTTCGAGCCCGAGCGTTCGCACTCCACGCCGCGCCAGTTGCCAGGCCGCCGCGCTTCCCATCCCACCAAGACCGAGTATGATGACCGCGTAGGATTTTGCCGCGCGCATGCCGGTTCGAATCTGTCAGGAGTAATTCGCACTGGCAACCATCGCGTTGCTGCTGCTCAATTTGGTTTCAAGCTCTTCCGCAACCTCGCTGTCGATTCCACACCAGCATTTAAAAGCCTGAAAACGCGGTATTGAATCCTTCAACCAGGGTGGGATGAGAGAAAACGGCGTCCCGGAGTGCGGTAAACGGCAACCCGGCGATCATCGCCATCTGCACGGTGCCGAGAATTTCTCCGGCTTCCGCAGCAAGAATCGTGCATCCGAGAATACGGTCGGTTTTTACATCTGCTATCACTTTGATAAATCCTCGCGTCTCGCCCATTGTTTTCGCTCGCGGAATGGATGCAACGGCTGTTTTTGCGACTCGAATTGCGAGGTTCTGTTGCTTCGCCTGTTTCTCGGTTAAGCCGATGTGAGCCAGTTCCGGTTCGGTGAACAGCGTGGATGGAATCAAGCGATCCGTGGTGGCGCGCTGCTCTCGATCGAAAACGTTGGCCTTTACGATCCGGTAATCGTCGAGCGAAGCATGTGTAAATTGCGGTCCGCCGTTGACATCACCGAGCGCCCACACACCGGGGGCCGATGTCTCCAGGCGTTCGTTTACATCCACAAAGCCCCGCTTATTGGTCTTGATCCCAGCCGCCGTCAGATTTAATTCTTCGGTGTTTGGGACACGACCTGCGGCGATCAGCAAGTGCGAGCCTGCCACGCGAATCAGGTCATTTTGATCTCCACAAATTACGGCAGTTTCCGAACCGCTTTTTTCAACTCGGTTGATCGAGCAGTTAAGCCGGATATCGATACCATCCGCACGCAGAATCTCCAGCAAAGCTTCCGCTACATCGGTGTCTTCATTCTTCAATAGCTGCGGACCCTGCTCCAGGACGGTAACCTGACTGCCTAGAAACCGGAACATTTGAGCGAATTCGAGGGCAACGTAACCGCCGCCAATCACGACGAGATGCCCTGGCAATAAGGGAAGGCGTTGCACGCTCTCACTGTTCAATGATTCCACTCTCTCGAGGCCTGGTATCGTGGGAGTCGCCGGCCGTGTCCCGGTATTGATGAAAATCTTTTCTGCGGCGAGACGTCGAATTGCTCCATTTTTGTCCCGCACTTCGATCAGCCTGGTTCCTTGAAAACCGGCTGTTCCAAGGATGAAATCGAGTTTTGGAATGCTCGTGAAGTTCTTGCGATTCATCTCGCGCATCCCCGCGACGACTTCCTGCACTCGCTGTTGCACTGCGTTCCAGTCCACGGACATTTCGGCGGTGCGAACGCCATAAGAGC
>JAQGOX010000411.1 GCA_028293365.1 Verrucomicrobiales bacterium
AGAATCAATTCGCCGAACGAATTTCCATGTCTCCAAAACGATTTCGCGCTATCGTTGGACCGCTATTGTGAACAAAAAGAAACTCGTCGAGAAAATCCTGGCTCAACTCATTGCCGAACTGGAGTTGTACTATAAAGCGGCGAAAGCTTCGCACGAGGAAGCGACACACGAACAGAATAAAGCAGAAAACAAATACGATACACGCGGATTGGAAGCAGCGTATCTGGCGGGCGGCCAGGCGAAGCAGGCGGCCGAAACCGAACTCACTATTAAAGAGTTTCGAAAACTCGCCGTTAAAAAATTTGGAACAAAAGATCGAATCGACCTTTCCGCTCTGGTCGAGCTTCAGAGCCCCACTGAAACTAATCATTATTTCATCGCTCCACGCGGTGGTGGAATCGAGGTAACCAGCGGAAAAAAAGAGATCTTCGTAATAACCCCGCAATCTCCGCTTGGCCAGCAACTGATGGGGAGAGTCGAAGGAGAAAAACTTTCCTTTAAAATCGGACCAACCACGGAACATTATACCATTGCTGCCGTCGCTTGACCGGCACTGCGCAAAACAGAGAATCAGGCTATATTTCGTTATGACCGAACAATCGTCTGCGGCCAACACGCCACAACAACAACTGGATCGTCTGCGCGAAAGCCTGTTGCGGCTGCATAAAGCTTTGATCGATTCCGAGCGGGTGGGCTACGAGAGCGCTTTTGGCACGATCAATTCTCCGAACCATTTTTTGCAGCTATTATTGCAGGATCCGTGGTTTGCGTGGCTGAAACCACTTTCTGAGCTCATGGTTAAAATCGACGAAACGATGGATGGAAAAGAGCCGCTCACGCCTGAGATGGCTGCAAACCTCCTTAATTCCACTCATCTCCTGCTGAAACCTTCTGAATCCGAACCGGGTTTCGGCCAGCATTATTTCGCCGCATTACAGAGGGAACCCGATGTAGTACTGGCTCATGCCGACGTATTAAAAGCACTCAAGAAAGGCCAGACGCCTTCCTCGAAGCGCAACGATTAACCAGTAGACGACTGGCTCGACTCCGCCCGGGCCTGCCGGCGTTTGACGCGATCGACGGCAGTTTGCAAGTCGGCCATGAACACGTAACGGTGGCTCGGCGTTATAACAAAGTTTTTTCGCAACCCTTTGGTCCTCTTGACCACGAGCAAACGATGCGAAAGATGAAACGTGTTGTACCAGCGCTCCGCGAAACGGCCGGGATCGCGCTTGGAAAGGTCGCGAATTTCGTCGAGGGCAATCCTCCGAACGCAAATCCCGAATAAAAGCACCTTTAGATGTTTGCTCCCAATACGGTAATGAACATGGCTGCTTAGCCAGATCAGTAGCGTGACAAAACCGAGCACGCCAAGAATGAAATAGAGCACCAGCGATTTCATCGACCCACTTCTCCTTTTTCCGCAAGGCCTTTGTTGCGATTTGGGTTGAGCGTCTGATACCCGCCGGTTCCGAGGTAAAACAGAAGCATCGGCGCGAAGAAACAACTCAGGTAGAGATGGAGCCGTCGGACCTTTTTCACGCTATTTAGACGGAGGCGCTGGAATCTTTATCTCATGACCTACAAGGAGCCGGTTCGGATTCATCCCCGGATTCGCCTTCTTCACCTGGTCAAAAGTGATGGTCTTCTTTCCATCCTCTTTGAAGCGTTTGTTGTACGCAGCGATAATCGCGGTCAGATTATCGTTTTCCTGGACTGTGTAGGGAAAGTATTCCGCCGGACCATCGTTTTTCGTCTCTTTCGGCTCCGGCGCATCCCTGATTACGGTGGGAGGAGGAACGGGCGCTTTGGCGATGAGTTTTTGGATCTCCTTAATCTCTTCGAGAATTAATTTTTTATCGGCTTCGCGTTTCTGATCGATCTCCTGAAGCTTCTCATAAAGCTTTTTGAGTTCCTCGTGAGTGACGAAGGTCGTGGACATCTTGTTCTGTTCTTCGCGCATGGCGCGGAGCACCGTGTTCACATCCTCGGCCATTGTCCCCATGCGTTTGTTCTGCGCTTTGTAAGCATCTTCCAGATCGTCGAGCCTTCCGCTGAGGCGATTGAACCGTTCATCATTCTCCTTGCGCTCGAGATCGTCCCCGTGCGCAAGGGGAAGTGACACCAGGGAAGCGGCCGTCAAACAAATAGCGAACACCGATTTCATGAAGTCGAAAATAGTAGCGCGACCGGATAGGCGCAAGCAGAACCGCAGCAGGCCGGACAATGTTTCCCCCTTTGCGTGCAATCAACCTCATTGTATAACCACACCATGAACCTCAAGATGATCGCTCGAACTTCCATTGCCTTTATGGCATCGCTCCAATTCACAGCTTTCGCGGCTGACGCTCCAAAAGAGGAGGTCGAGCCTCCGATCGTTCAGCCTGGAAAAGCAACTCAACCCCCGTCAGACGCGATCGTCCTGTTCGACGGTCATGACCTTTCTCATTGGAGTGGAGCCCAGGGCGGCGATGCCAAATGGACGGTTAACGACGGAGTCGCGACCGTGAACGGCACTGGAAGCATTCGCACCAGGGAAGAATTCGCCGATGTGCAACTCCATGTGGAATGGGCCACACCAGCCGAAGTTAAGGGAGATGGCCAGGGCCGCGGCAACAGTGGTATCTATCTGCAAGGCCGCTATGAAATCCAAGTGCTCGATTCTTATAACAACAAAACCTATTTCAACGGTCAGGCTGGCTCCTTCTATGGCAATTTTGCTCCGCTCGTAAATGCTTCGCGCAAGCCCGGCGAATGGCAGGCCTACGACATCATTTTCCATCCCCCAACGGTTGGCGCCGACGGCAAGGCAGGCGAGCCAGGATCCTTCACCGTTTTACACAACGGCGTCCTGGTGCAGGACCACATCCCGGTTAAAGGCGCGACTACGGCCGCGGAACTCCAGGGGGCCGCTGCGGCCGGCCCGTTGATTTTACAGGACCACGGAAATCCGGTCCGCTACCGAAATATCTGGATCCGCCGATTGGGCAGATCGAGGTAAAACCGGACCGTTGTTACTTTGAGAGGCGCGCGTTCAGTTCGAATCGCCCTGGCAGCGGCCGCGAGCACAATCATTGCGCTCACTGCGATTTGGCGTGGTGTGCTTAACCAACAACGGAACCCGGCCGTATCGCCGCACCGCGTGGAAATTGCTACCATTCCAAATACCCCGCAAGCTCCTGGTCCTGCACCGGCTGGAATGATCTGGATTCCTGGCGGCGAATTCTCGATGGGAACCGAGGATCCTACGGATATGGTATGCGGCGGTCCCGATTCCATGCCCGATGCCCGGCCAATCCATCGCGTCTATGTCAATGGCTTTTGGATGGATGCAACCGAAGTTACAAACGACCAGTTCGAACAGTTCGTGGCCGCCACTGGTTACGTCACAATTGCTGAACGAAAACCTTCGCAGGCCGATTTCCCCGATGCTCCACCCGGAAACCTGGTGCCCGGGTCGGTTGTCTTCAAACCGACTGTCGAACCGGTCCCTTTAAATAATCATCTGCAATGGTGGGATTATGTACCGGGTGCCAATTGGCGCCATCCCGAGGGACCCGCGAGCAACATTGAACAGCGTGGAAAATATCCCGTCGTTCAGATCGCCTACGCCGACGCGGAAGCGTTCACGGAATGGGCGAAGAAACGCCTGCCTACGGAAGCAGAATGGGAATTCGCCGCCCGAGGTGGACTCTCGGCCAAGCCATACGCCTGGGGCGACGACCTCAAGCCCGGCGGAAAATGGGCCGCAAATATTTACGAGGGAACCTTCCCTGTAAACGACACCGGCGACGATGGCTTTGCCGGTATCGCACCAGTCGCACAATTCGCGGCCAACGGCTACGGCCTTTTCGATGTCGCGGGCAACGTTTGGGAATGGTGTTCGGATTGGTATCGACCAGATTATTATCAGACTCTGGCAACTGCCGGCGGTATCGCCCGCAATCCGAAAGGTCCGAACGACAGTTTTGATCCCTCCGAACCGACTATTCCCAAACACGTTCAGCGTGGTGGCTCATTCCTTTGCACCGACCAGTACTGCACACGCTACATGGTCGGAACCCGCGGCAAAGGTGAGCCTTCCACCGCCAGCAACCACCTGGGTTTCAGGTGTGTTAAAGTATCAACCGGACTATGAACGGTTGACGCTGGCGCAGTACGAAATCCCACTGGAATAAGGACGGCATAAACCAGACTGCGGTCATTATGCATGCAATGACCCCCGTGACCAGCAGTGCCAGGAGACTGTTTGCGGAAAAAGAAGATGCGCATGCTGCGGCGGAAAAAATCCAAAGATTAAGCGCAAACCACCCAAGACCATCGGTTTTCCTACAATCGTCGTATGAAACAGCACGAGCACCATGGCCGGGGCAAGGCCCAAAACCACATTTACGGTATAGCCTGTTCCGATTTAAATAATCCTGTCATAGGGGGGTTGAAAACCAGCCATTGTTGGGGGGGAATCAAAACCAGCCATTCCGAGATGGTTTGAATTCATAAAGTATTTCAAACTTCAGATTTTTGTCTTGCGCCTCCGTCAATGGTATTGAAGTTTTTGTCGTTTGCCGCACCTATTCAAAATCTATTAAAAGGCGAAACACAAACAAACTCGAAAGTCCAATC
>JAQGOX010000419.1 GCA_028293365.1 Verrucomicrobiales bacterium
GGCTGGTGCATTAGTCTTTTGAGTGTTGAGTATGTTCGATAAACCACGGAGTAGATTGGCTGGGGCTGAATTTGTCGCTGGGACTGCGTTCGTCGCGTTCGCGGCCGGAGGCGTTGCACTTCCTGTACCGAGCACGTTTTGCAACAAATTGCCAGCGCCGGGGGGCAGCGCATTCAAAGCTTTACCGGTGAGGCCGGCGGACTGGGCGATGATACCGACAATCGCCAACTTGTTGATTTTTGATCCTGGTTTCCCAAGAGTTCCGTTGATAGTCACGAAATCGGGAAGTTTTACGTAGTTAGTGTTATTGCTCGTATCAGGAATCGGGACTCGGGCCTTTTGTGCCAGACCTCGACTGATGGAAAGCGACAGAGGCAGATTTAATGGAGAGTTCGTCAGAATGGGTTCGATGGGGATCGTTCCCTGAGAGTTGGCCATAAATGCCGGGGAGACCACGGTGAATTGCTGGAGGTTGATTTTGCCTGCCCCGACGTCCACCTGGCCACCGAGCCAATCGAGTGGTGTTGCAGTCAATTCCGGCAGGTTCAATACCAGAGCGATCGGTTCGAGGACGTTGCGCCATTTTGGAGCGATCACTTGCACGTTCATGTTTGTCAGCGAGAAATTCGCGGTGCCGGCAAGATTCTTTTGCAGATTCACTCCCGTAGTCCCGGCTCCTTTGATTTTTGCATTTGCCACGAGCAATCCTTTCATTTGGCCGGTGGAATTCGTGCTTAGGCTATTGACGATCGGTTCCAATGGGACGCGATCGGCCTGGAAGGAAAGGTCATACGTATAACCCGGCACTCCCAGGTTCAGCAGGACGTCCGCTGATAGCGGCGCGCCGTTCAACGATAGTTTCACCGGGTTCAAGTGCACTTCTCCCTTATTAATTTTTGCAACCAACGTCAGATTGGATGCTGCGATTTGCCGGAGATAAAATTGGCCAATGTTTAAATTCGCCGTGAAGTCCTGAAAGGGCAGGGCGATCGGATCCGGTTCCTTGTTCGGATCTTTTACGGGAGGAATCGAAGCAGTTGCTGCGGTCGGTTGACGGGCACCCGAAGTCGCATTGGTCGCCGCACCTGCTTTGCCCGCAAATAAATCATAGTAATGGGTGATGTCGAGTGAATCGCTCTGTATCGTAATCGTCCCCGGCGTGGCATTCGTTTTAGAGGAATCGATGTGCCCCTTGATTGACAGCTCGTTCTTCGCCCGTTCGGTTGGACTGAGTTTCAGTAGCAACTGCCGAAGTTCAACAATCTGCTTATTCAATCCTGCGTCCAACTGGAGTTTCACGGAGAGCGGTTCGGCTGGAAGTTTCTTTGCCGCATCCTGCACCACCCATTTGTCGATGCTCAAATCTGTCTTGATACTGGTCTCACCGTTTGGATCATAACCCACCGATCCGTTCGAATTGAGCGAAATGGAAACCAGCTTGTTCTCTCCTAGTGACGGCGCAAGAAACGTTGTCAAAGTGTTTTGATTCAGATCAACCGTTTTGAACTCCAAATTCGCCGACTTTTTTGTGAGATCATAGCTGCCTTTGAGATCCACCGTGCCACCTTGCGTTGCCCCTTGCCCGAAGGTCAGGGTCGCGGTTTGGATCTGGACCTGATTGGTGGTCATGTCGATTTTGTATTCGAGTGCCGCCTGGAATTTATCCAGAACATACTGCGCATATTTTCCGGTCAGGTTTTGCAGCGCCAGATTTCCGTTCGCTGCGGTTTTTCCGTTATCCATGGAAAAGTTGGCTGTAACTTTCGCCTCGCCGCTGCTTACGGAAAACTGAGCTACCGGGAACAGCTCCAATGCGGTGGCGAGCGAAGCCACCGCATTGGCCTGACCGCTCACTGCTTTGGTTTTCAGGTCATAGCGGACTGAACCATCAGCCTGCAATAGAGTCCCCTTGTTCTCCCGAATCGTCGCGGAATATTTTGAAATATTGATCGTGCTAAGGTTTTCGACGGTTCCGGATGCGTTCAGCGCAACATCGGCATTTCTAATCGCATTCGTACCGAGGCTCAGGGAAAGATTGTTCACCTGCGCGGCAACGGTAGTGGTCAAGGCTTGACCTCCCTTTTGCGCCAGTAGATCAACCGTGGCGGAAACCACACCCGTCGGAGCATTGCTTCCAATCACGCTTGCCCATTGGCCAAGGTTGAAATTGGTCAATACAACTTGAAGGGCCGATTCATTAAATCCCGGAACCGTTCCTCCCCAACTCACGTTCATTGGTTGATTCAACAAAGTGCGGAGCAACGGCTGTCCATCCTGTGTAGCTGTGAAATTGAGTTTCTGAATCGTTGCCGAAGAATCGGTTCGGTTGACGGAGATTTGGTAATCCGCATCCAGGTTCAAAGCCGGCGTCTGTTGCGTTTGTTTTGCCAGGCTGATCGTGCGTCCGGATAGTTTCCCAGCAACACCTATCAAAGACCCATTTTTCGAAAGGTCGATTACATTTGTGGAACTGATGCTCGAATTGCCAAAATCAATTCCACGCGGTCCACCCGCGATGTTTAACAATCGTTTGTCGACCGAAAACACTTGAGTGATATGCCCTTCCATTGTTTTAGGGTCAAAGCGGCCAGACACACGAAGTTCTCCCAGGCCCTGATCCGCTTTTGAGAAGTGCACCACAGCCTGGCGAATTTCGGTCGGGGATACATCGGCATCCAGCACGAGGCCAAAGCCTGCGTAATCAGCATATGCGCCCGCTGTTTGCCCGAGTTTCAATGCGGCGGATCCATTTAACCGTTGGGGATTCAATGCAGGATCGAGCGCTATTTCAAATGCTCCTTTCAAATTGCCTTTGACCAAATCGTTCGTGCCATTTTTCGGACTTGCAGCCATCGAGAGATCGCTGTCGAGCGTCAATTTTCCAGGAGCGCCAGTAACTAATTGATCCAGTGTCACATTGAGGTTTCCGAGTTCGGTCGTTTTTGTGCCACCATCCTTGAGTTTCTCGGTTATCCGAACCGTTCCGTTTTTTAACGAAATATTCTTGATCGCCAATTGAAGTTTTTTCGGTTCAGAGGCTTTTTTTTCCTTGGACGAACCCTGGGTGATCGGATCCAGGTTGCTCGTTCCATCCGGATTTTTGATCAGCTCGATAACGGGCGAAACCAATGTGACCTCATCCACGCGAATGGTGCCTCGAATGATATCCATCAAATTGTATCGAACATGCGCCTCCGCGGCAGTCAGAAGGGGTTCTTTCCCATTCGGTTGCAATTTGAGCCCAGTCAGGTGAACTTCCGAAAAGGGGCTCAACGAAAGAGTCTCCACTTTAAGATCCGAATTCATGGACTTGCCCACGCGC
>JAQGOX010000434.1 GCA_028293365.1 Verrucomicrobiales bacterium
AATAAACCAACCCCGCAGCGCGACTAATAAGTCGCTTACTTAGAGCCTGGCCACCGATCCCGATAATCCTGGCTAAAATAACGCAACGGTTCGGACCTCCGTTTCTCCCGGGTCCTGATCTCATACCGTTGCGACCTGAATTTGGCGGGCCGTAGACCCAGTCACCTTTCCCGCCAACCGCCGTTCCTCCGGTACGCTCCTATAATGAGAAAGAATGCCGGCACGACAAAAAACGGACCGTGAATTTGCAATCCACGGAAAGCAACTGAACCACCCAGCCATGAATAAACCAAAACACCGGCAATTGTTCCCAACCCAAAACGTTCTCTTTCTATTTCAGCGGCAAGACGGATAAACTATTCTGAGAGAATTTAAACCGAACACCCATCCAATTGCGCCGCAGAGTTTGCTCGGTCTTACTGGTAATTGGTTCGGTTTTGATCTTGTTTGCAAATGTCACACGTGGCGACCAGGCCGCGCGTTTCGCTTTTTTCGAATCAAAGATTCGACCCATTCTCTCCGCCGAGTGTTACGAATGTCACGATGCCACAAAACATAAGGGCGGCCTGCGCCTTGATTATCGTGATGGCTGGCTGAAGGGCGGTGATTCAGGCCCGGCGGTTGTTCCCGGCAATACGACGAAAAGTCTCCTCTTCAAAGCAATCACCCACGAAGACAAAGAATTAAAAATGCCGGAGAAAGGGGCTAAGCTAGAGGATCGAGTTATCGCCGATTTTAAAACCTGGATCGAGATGGGTGCACCCGATCCACGAGATACGCCACCGATTGCAAAAAGCAAAACGGATGTTCCCTGGGATGACAAATTGCGAGCGCGAAAGGAATGGTGGAGCTTTCAACCGGTCAAGCCCGCTTCAATTCCAGCGGTAACCAATACATCATGGTCCGCCCATCCCGTGGATCGCTTCATTCTCGCCAAACTCGAGGAGAAAAATCTCCAACCCGCTGTGGGAACCGATAAACGGAAATTGATTCGCCGTCTCACTTTTGCACTTACGGGATTGCCTCCGACGCCCTCCGAAATTGATAGTTTTCTCAAGGACGCGTCGCCAGATTCATATGGTAGGGTTGTAGATCGGTTGCTCGACTCGGTCCATTTTGGCGAGCGCTGGGCGCGGCATTGGATGGACCTGGTTCGATTCGCGGAAACTCATGGCAGTGAGGGTGACCCCGACATTCCTGAGGCGTGGAGATATCGCGACTATTTGATTCGCGCTTTCAACGCCGATCTTCCCTACAATCAATTTATCCGCGAACAGATAGCGGGCGACCTCCTCCCCAGCCCGCGCATAAACAAAGAGCAAGGTTTTAACGAATCAATCCTTGGAATCGCACAGTTTCGTCTCGTGGAACACGGCTTTCAGCCTGTGGACAGCCAGGATGACCAGGTGAAGGTGATCGAGAATCAAATCGACGTGCTCGGGAAAACATTCGAGGGGCTGACCATCGCGTGCGCCCGCTGTCACGATCACAAATTCGATCCCATCAGTCAGCGAGACTTTTATGCTCTATACGGAATACTCGCCAGTTCCCGGCCGGCCGAAGTGACTATAGATACGCCAGAGCGCCTGCGAATCCATCGCGAGGAATTGGAATCGATCAAAGTGAGGATTAAGAAGGCGCTCGCGGAAGAATGGAAAAAAGCGGCGGAGACTTTGGCCTTCGAAATGTCGCGCGATACACCCGGAACACAACGAGGTCCGGATGATGATCTCAACGAACAAATTCTGGAAATCGAGAAGCGCCAGGGCGACGTGCAGCGTCTGACTCTTGAACGCCGATTCAGACACGAAGGGACAAACGGCCCGATGCCGTTCTCGGTTTGGACCTTTGATGGAAATGCCAACGATCTGCTTGGCCGGATGAACGGCGAACTGATGGGCGCGGCCCGGATCGATAAGGGTCGGCTGGTACTCGACGGAAAAACCGCATTCGTGCGCACCGGCCCCCTTCCAAAGAGAGTCACCGAAAAATCACTGGAGGTTTGGGTCGCTTTGGACAATCGGGATCAAGGTGGGGGAGGCGCAATGACGTTGCAAACAGAGTCCGGCGGGACCTTTGATTCGATTGTTTACGGAGAGCGAGATGCGGGCAAATGGATGGCAGGCAGCGAAAGCTTCATTCGAACCCGCTCCGTGAGCGGCCCGGCCGAAACCGCCGGAGCGCAGCAATTGATTCATTTGGTGATCGTCTATCGAATCGATAACAGCATTAACGTTTATCGCGACGGAAAACCGTATGGCGCTCCCTATACACCGGATAGCGCGACAATCCGAACGTATGAGCCAAAATCCTCGCGCGTGCTTTTTGGGCTGCGCCATACCGGTGCTTCAAATGGCTTTCTGAAAGGCGAAATTGAGGAAGCACGCCTTTATGACCGGGCTCTCAACGAACAGGAAGTTGCGGCATCGTTCGAGTTGGGAATAAGCCGCGAGCTACCCGGGGATGCCACGATCCTCAGCGTGGGAGAACAAAAAGAACGCGAGAAATTGCAGTTGAAACTCGCGAGCTTGCGAACGGAATTAAAAACACGCTTCCCTGAATATGCCGCGAAACAACGGCTGCGTGAAAAATTAGCTTCGGTTTTAACCGTGGCAGCTAAAGATACAAATCATCCGCTCCATCCTTGGGCGTTACTCCATTTCAAACCGGATAAGGACTTTTTCGCCGACTGGACCGCCTTGACGAACCACTGGACTCAAGAATTGACTGAACGGAAGAGATTCAACTCCGGAAAGTTCAAAACAGTTTGGGACCTGACTGCGGGGGATGACGCGCAATGGTTTAAAAAAGGAATCAACCCGCCAGAATTGATCGTGAAGCCGGGAGAGTTTTCAGTCGAACCGACGGGCGAAAAAATCATAACGGGACTTTATCCTCCGGCGATGATCAGTCATCGCCTTTCGCAAAAACACAACGGAGTGCTCATGTCGCCGCGTTTTAAGGTGGAGAGCGCTTACATTAGTGTGTACGCGCTGGGCGGGAAAGGAGCACGCGTCCGACTCGTACCGGATAATTACCCCATCGGCACTGAAGGAATATTTCCCCAGCGCGATCTGAGCTCGGATTCAGCCGGGTGGATCACTTTGGACACAGCGTATCGCAAAGGATCGGAAGCATACCTGGAATTCGTCCCTTCAGAAGATGACCTCGCGCGGAATCGGCCGCCCTCCGGCGAAGGAGGCCGATCTTACTTTGCCGTTCAAAAAGTGGTTTTCCACGATGGTTCGGAAGGTCCACGTGAAGAGTTTTCACCAGGCCTGGCCCTGCTTGAATGTAGAAGCCCAAAATCCGCATCCGATCTGGGAACGAATTACGGACAACTACTCGGTACCGCGATTGAAAACTGGCAAACCGGCGAAATAAACGATGTGGAGCGCGCGTTCCTCGATCGATTTATCCGTGATGGATTATTACCAAACTCAACCAATC
>JAQGOX010000462.1 GCA_028293365.1 Verrucomicrobiales bacterium
GCCCGCAGTGCTGGTGCCCAATGCGACTCCCAGGACATTGTTCTTGCCAAGTGACATGGATCCCGCGAGTGCCGTTACTTCTCCGTCATTGGCGATCTCAAATGGAATATTGTTCCATGCACGCTTGATCTCGAAAAACAGGTCTTTGACGCGTGAATTGAAAAGATCTGATGGGATACCGCGAAATAGTGAAGCCAGTTTCGCCCGGTTGTTGACGTAAACTCCAGCGGCGCTGCCACCGATCGCGTCCACCCGGGGCAGGTGAGCGGCTGCCGCACGCAACGAACCCATAATCCCGCTAAAATGGTATTCCGGATCTGATTGACGTACCGGGTCCCAAATCGTTTCTTCACTAAAGACACAGGTTCCGTCAATGATTGCGGCTACCTTCCGATCGCTTCCTCCAAGATCGAACCCGATTCGGCAGCCATTTAAATGACGGCCTAACGGCATTGAGGCCGATTTTTCGGATGGCAATATTGAGGTTTCGACTATTTCGAATGGTTTTTCGTAGATTCGTTCACCCATCATTTGAGCGTCAAATCGGCCTGCGGAGACTGTTGCGTAGTAGTTTCGCAAGGCGCGAGCGATCGAAGGAGATCCCGCGATATGAATTCGCATTCCTCCGCGCGACCAGAGCAGAAACTTCGATAGCCGCTCAATGTAATAAAGATTTTCGGAAGCAAGCGGGTGTGAATCTTTAAAGATTGCCCTGTGTAGAGATGAAACCGATCCATCCGCCTGTTCCAGGGCCAGACCAAGAGGCTGACCACCACCCGAATCCGCAACCGCCTTTTCAAAAGCGCGATTGTGCAATACAGCCGGTCGAAACCCTGGATCAAGCCGGGGCGGGACCGCCAAGGTCCGAATTTTCAAAGCATCGTTCATTTCCCGGGAGGGAAGGTATCAGACGATTACTCGGAAAAAAGACAAAAGGTTAAACGACGCGCGAATAGCATCTCAGTCCGGCAGAGCAAATGCCACAATGCTGCCACCGGCGGGTCGTCCGGATTTTCCGCCTCCGGCGGAAATGACAATGTATTGGCGGCCATTCACTAAATAGGTGCTGGGCGTGGCGTTTCCTCCAAACGGGAGGTGTGCCCGCCAGAGAATTGCTCCGGTATTTTTATCGAACGCGCGGATGGTTTCGTCGGCACTTGCCCCAATGAAAATAAGCCCCCCGGCAGTCACAACGGGTCCGCCGTAATTCTCGGTTCCGGTTGCTGGGATGCCACGGGCTTTCAACTGCGGATATTCGCCTAAAGGCACCTTCCATTTGATTTCACCGGTGTTCAAATCCACGGCATTTAAAGTACCCCACGGGGGCT
The DNA here is from genome assembly GCA_028293365.1 of Verrucomicrobiales bacterium. Classification (GTDB taxonomy): domain Bacteria; phylum Verrucomicrobiota; class Verrucomicrobiia; order Limisphaerales; family SXQI01; genus JAQGOX01. The sequence continues at coordinate 1,329 of JAQGOX010000462.1, forward strand.
TGATCGCCGGATAGCCTTCGTTATCGACCCAACGGCGGAATCCACCAAATGCATAGGCTGGGATTTTGTTTGGCGATGTTTGAGCGGCCCCTCCCTCTTCACGCCGCGAAGCGGAGGGTTGTGCGGTTCCCAGCACATAGTCCACGATGGCTTCACGCTGGGACTCAGGGAGTTGATCAAAGGCGGGCATGCGGCCGGATCCTTGTTTGGTTAGTTGCAAGATTTGCTCTCTCGGACGGCGCTTAATCACATCAATCAATGAGGGGAAGCCGCCGAGCGCGTTGCCGGTTTTTTCGAGTCCGTGGCAGGGGGCACAGTAGAGCATGTACTCGCGTTCGCCTCGGATCAAAGGTGATCCATCTGCGTGACTGGTTTCCACCATTTGCAGTATCCAGGGAATCTCATTTACATTCACGTAATAGGTACCGTCGGGGTCGGCGGCGCCTCCGCCCCATTCCATTCCTCCGTCGAACCCGGGGAACATCACAGTTTCGTTGAGACTGGGTGTTGGAAAGGGCCCGAAGTTTGGGGAAACTCGAATCCGATCAAGGGTATTTGTGCGAGCTTCAGGCGAGATCGTCGAAACATCTTCTTCCCCATAATTCTGCCGCATCAACGGTTTCGGTTTAGTTGGGAATGGTTGAGTGGGCCAGGCCTGTTCTCCTTTAAGACTTGATTGAGGAACTGGCTTCTCCTCTATCGGCCACAGAGGTGTTCCGGTTATGCGATCGAAGACGAAGATGAGCCCGTGTTTTGTACCTTGTGCGACAGCATCCACTTTTTTTCCTTCATGGATTACAGTTAGGAGGACTGGAGGACACGGCAGATCCTTGTCCAGAAGGTCGTGGTGAACGATTTGATAATGCCAGAGCCGTTTTCCAGTGGACGCGTCGAGCGCTACAAGGCTGTTGGCGAACAGGTTGACTCCGTGACGATCTCCTCCATAAAAATCCGGTTCGGCCGTCTTAGTGGCGACGTAAACGATGCCGCGCTGTTCGTCCAGCGATTGACCGGACCAGGGCATTAATCCGGTGGCGGTTTTATACGCATCCTTCGGCCAGGTTTCGTAACCCACCTCTCCAGGACGGGGTATTAGGTGAAAAATCCAGCGAAGCTGGCCCGTGCGGACATCGAAGGCTCGAACGGCACCGGGGCCGCCCAGTCCGCCGATGATCAAGTTGTCCTTATAGATAACTCCGGGTGTATTGAGTCCAACATTGGGAACGCTTCCATCCGAGAGTCCGGTGCCGAGATGGACGAAGCCATTATCACCGAACGTTCGCATGACCGTTCCCTTTTTCGGGTGCATGGCAATCAGGTAGTTGCCCGCCGCGGTGAACAAAGCCTCTTCCTCGCCGCCGGCACTACTCCAGTAAACGAGACCGCGTTGCCTGCCGCCCCCCATTCCGGGTTTTTCCTTTGTGGGATCCCATTTCCAAATTTCTCGGCCCGTGGCGGCATCAAGGGCGATGACCTTGCGCGAGGGAGAGGCGGTGTAAAGAACTCCATTAATGATAAGATTGTTAGCCTGATACTCACCCTTATCACCCGTGTCATACGTCCATGCGACCTTGAGTTGTGTCACGTTACTTCGGTTAATTTGTCGCAGCGATGAGTAATGACTGCGCTCCTTATCGCCCAGGTAGGTTGGCCAATCAGCATTGGTGGCCGTTGCCATGGCCCCGTTCGTTTGGATGGTTGCAAAATTGACCGCAAGGATGGCGAGCGCGAACTTAAGAAGATTTAAGGATTTTGAAATTTCCATGGTGCAGGAATATTTTATCCGGTTCCCTGTTTTTTACGACGCGATCCACTTCGTAAGCTCTTCAAAATCACGTTTCATTTTTGCGATCATTTCCCTGCCAGCGCCCACCTCGTATTCGAAATGTTGAGAAATAGGACCTCGATAATTGGTTGTTTTTAAGGAAGTGAAAAAGTCCGGATGGATCATTCCGGACCCGAGGGGGCACCATTCCGTCTGCCACTTGTTTCCAGGTTTGGACGACTTTTGCCAGGTGAAATCTTTCACTGATATGGTTCCGAATTGAGATTCCATCAGCTTGACCTGAAGCGGCCAGGAAGTCCCACCTTCAACAGTGGCGTGGCCGATATCAAAATAAATCGCCATATTTTGCGGATCCAACCCGCGCAGAAGTTCCCAAATATCCCAAACCGGTCCGCCGAGATAATTGCCGCCCGAATGGTTCTGGACGGTTCCCTGTAGCTTGAGTTCCTTGTTCAATTCTGCCAGCCCTCTGAATTTGGATCGAAAGACTTCCAGTTGTCGCGGAATTGCTTTTTTTAAATCGTAACGCAAGTGTTTGACGCGATAGCGCGGGATGCCGAGTTTCGCGGCGATCGTTAAGAGTTTTCGCGACATCGGGTCGTCGGCATCTTCGATATCGGTCGCGATGGTTGAGAGTTCGATTTTCCGTTTGGCCAGGGCATCGACAAGTTTGGGCAATTCCTCTTCCGCACGTTTCGGCTCGATCGTTCCGTCTTTGCGTACGGGGACTTCGACGCCGGTCCAACCCACTTCGGCTGCAATATCGGCAATTTGATCGAATGATAGATTTTGGAACGGTTTGACGAAGCAGATAATTTTGAACGGGCTTTTCGATTGAGGTATCTCTACAGCCCCCAGACTAATGCCTGCAACTGCCAGTGCGGTTGATGCCACGAATTGACGTCGGGAAATGAATTCTGGAGACATTCTGCGACTTTGAAGGGTCTCTCTGGAGTGTCAATATTTTCCAGTTTGAAACCGTTTCTTGTTTGCAATTGCGCTTCGTGTTATGCGATGGGCTGATGTTTCGGTTTATCTTTCGCTGGCTCTTTCGCCTGCTGGTCCTCGCGATCATTTTGGTCGTGGCGGGCTTGCTTTTGAAAGACACGATTTTAAAGGGAATCGCGGAACGGCGCATTCGGGAAGCAACCGGGATGGAAGTAAGGATTGGGAAATTTGAAGCGGGACTTTTGACACCGACCGTTCGTATCGAAGATTTCGTTCTATATAACAAACCTGAGTTTGGCGGCGGACCGATGGTCGATATGCCGGAATTGTATATGGAATACGACGTTCAGGACATGGCGCAGAAGAAATTTCACCTGAAGCTGATGCGGATCAATCTGCGCGAAGTAAACATTGTCGAGGGTGGGGGAGGCCAGACCAATGTTTTCGATTTGTTGAAGAACTTTCCGATGCCCGATCTTACAAAACCGCACACGAACCGCACAGAGTTTGGTTTGATTGAAACGCTTAATTTATCGCTCGGTAAATTCAAGGTCACGAATCTCACCAATGCCGCCCTCAACCAGGACATTCAAATTGGATTGAAGAACGAGGTGCTGCGGAATGTTCGTTCGGACGAAGATTTCTACGGCGTGATGCTGAAGGTCATGCTCCGGGCGGGAATTACGATTATGAATTCACCGGCGCCGCAACCGCAAGCCAAGCCGCCACGGCCGTCACCTGCGCCGCACCGCCTTTAGAGGTTATATCTTCACCTTGAACTTTTCGCCTTTTTTGAGGGAGAGCGCAAAGCCAGCCATTAATTCCGGGATTTGCTCGAGGTCGCGCAGGCAAATCAGTTCGACCGGAGAATGCATGTAGCGGTTTGGCAGACTGATCAGCCCGCTCGGGATTCCACCACGCGTCCAGAAAATGACATCTGTATCGGTGCCGCTGGTTGCGGACATTGCCTCGTGCTGAAGATCAATCTTCTTCTTTTTTGCAACAGCTTCGATGCGTTCAATCACATTGGGATGATTGCAGCCACCATGGGTGAGTGTGGGTCCTTTTCCAAGGACGATGCGGCCGTGCTGTATTTGACTTACAGTGGGGTAGTCGGTCGCGTGGGTAACGTCCACGACGAGTGCAATATCGGGCTGCAACGAATAAGCGATCTGCCGCGCGCCAAGCAACCCAACCTCCTCCATAATATTCGAAACTGCGCAGACCTCAGCTTTCAATTCGTTTTTGGAAGAACTGAGGAGTCGCAGAGCTTCGGCAACCGCGAACGTTCCGATCCGGTTGTCGAATGCGCGGGCCACTACAATATCATCGCGCAGTACGTCAAAATCGACCGCTATTGTGATCGGGTCACCGATTTGAATTAATTTTTCAGCCTGGTGTCGGCTGCTTACGCCAATGTCGATGAACAAGTCTTCGATCTTTGGAACCTTCCGTTCGCCCTCCTGTTTCGTCAAGTGAGGGGCGACATTACCGACGACACCCTTCACTGGACCGCGCTTGCTGTGAATCGTGATTCGTTGCGCTTTGGTGATTGCGGGATCCACTCCGCCCAACCTCCGAACGTAGATGAAGCCTTCCTTGCTGATGTAGTTCACCACCATGCCAATTTCATCCGCGTGTCCTGCCAACATCAGTCGAGGAGAGCCTCCTTTATTCAAAACCGCGACCGCGTTTCCATACGCGTCGCTGTAGGTTTCATCGGCGTATTTGGTGACGTAATCCAGCCAAACGCGTTGTCCACGGGCTTCGTGTCCGGACGGACTCGGTGTATTGACAAGGTGCTTCAGAAATTCGAGAGAAGATTCACGCATAAAAATAGTTTGAATTGCAGGCGAAACCTAAACCGATTTACGACCTGTCAGTAGTTTTTCACGAGCCGCGAAATAGAGCACGCCGATCAGCAACGCAAATGGAATGAGTGCAAGCAAATCGGCGGTTGGCCAGCCTGCAAGGTTCGTCACGAATGGGTTCTGCTGTGACCATCGCGTAAACAAGGCATCAAGCCATTCAAGCTTTGGAACGCCCTGCGTGATCGCGATCAGGATTCCAGCGATAGCACCACCAGCTATATAACCGGATGCCGCCAGAACTCCCGGGCTTCGGTCGGCATCCGCGGCCAATTGAGCTTCGTCCAACCCTTCCTTAATGAGATCCTTCCTGCGTCTACGATCGACCAACCAGCGGACCAGGCCACCTATGAAAACCGGCATGGAAGTGGCGATTGGTAAATAGACTCCAACCGCAAAAGCGAGAGAGGGTATGCCCGACATTTCTAGGACAATGGCAATCATGACCCCGAACAGAACAACACTCCAGGGAAGCTGACGATCCAGGATACCCTTGATGATGTAGGACATGAGAGTTGCTTTGGGTGCATCAAATTTTCGAACGGTTGTTCCGTCAGGCCGTTTCGAATGGACCCCGTTGATTCCTGGATCGACCAGGTAAACCGCGGCACCTGTCGCATCGACCAGATATCGCCCGGCGGGTCCATTGGTTGCATCGGTCTTATGCCAGACAGAATAACTATTCTGGTCGGTGTGGGCCTGCGGACCATGAAGTGTTTCTTTGGTTTCTGTCAATTGGGCGGGATCGGTTTTTAATCCGGGAGCGACTTCCGCCACTGGTACATAAACTGTGGCAGAATCGTTGAGACGAAGCAGGATCGGACCCAGAATCAATGCGGAAGCAACTACGCCAATCAGCAGGGAAATCTGTTGCAATCGGGGAGTTGCACCTACGAGATAGCCGGTTTTTAAGTCCTGCGATGTAGACCCTCCATTTGAAGAAGCAATGCAAACGATGGCACCGACCGAAAGTGCCGTTACGTAATTGGAACCGCCGGTCCATCCGACCAACAGAAAAATAAGACAGGTCAATAAGAGCGTCGCCACCGTCATCCCGGAAATCGGATTCGAAGACGAACCAATTTCGCCCGTCAATCGAGAGGAGACAGTGACGAAGAGGAATCCAAAGATGACGATCAAAATCGCGCCGAGAATGTTCATATGGAGCGCAGGCGCCAGCGTGATCGCCGCGACCAAAGCGATAATACCTCCGACCACGAACTTCATGGGCAGATCATGGTTGGTTCGTCGATTGTCTTCTTCCGTGCTACGATGAACGCCGACATCGCGAAGGCCTTCCTTTAGGCCGTGCCAAATGGTCGGGAGCGAACGGAAAAGACTGATGATACCACCGGCAGCAACTGCACCAGCGCCGATGTACAGGATATAGGCTCCGCGAATTTCGTTGGGTCCCATATCGCGGATGGGGATACTTCCGGGAGCAAGTGGTCCGACCAAACCCTCACCAAAGAATTTGATCATCGGGATCAGGACGAGGTAAGCCAAAACGCCTCCGCCCGCCATGATCGATGCGATGCGAGGTCCGATGATATATCCAATACCAAGAAGCTCGGGCGAAATTTCTGCGGAGACCGAGCCAGCCTTGAAGGGTGGTCCGAATATCTTTTCCGGAACGTCCTTCCAGGCTTTGAGTGCGACCATCAGCGTTTTGTAAACCAATCCAATCGCGAAGCCCCCGAAAATCGTGCTCGCGCTGGTACCGCGGTCTGCGAGCGATTTAAAACCTTTTACGGATCTGTCTTGCCCTTGTTCCGCGATTAGCCTGGATTCTTCCGATGCTCCGGCCTTTAAGACTTCCGCACATGCAGTTCCTTCTGGATACTTCAGCGTCTCGTGCTGTTGTACGATTAGTGCGCGTCTTAGCGGGATCATCATCAGAACGCCCAATAATCCTCCCATAACCGCCACTAGCGCGACCCGAGTCAATTCCAGGTCGAATCCCAGAATCATGATAGCCGGCATCGTGACCCCGACGCCGAAAGCGATCGATTCACCAGCCGATCCGGCCGTTTGAACGATATTGTTTTCGAGAATCGTTGCATCTTTGATGCCGAATTTTGAGAGCAGCCGGAAAATGGTAATCGAAATGACCGCGACCGGGATCGATGCACTCACCGTTATCCCGACCTTAAGAACCAGATAGAGCGAAGACGCCCCAAAAATCATCCCCAGGATTGTCCCGAGAATGACTGCCCGCGGGGTGCATTCCCGCATGTGCGTTGAGGCGCTGATGTACGGTCGGAATGCTTTCGGTGAGTCAGGCATAAAATTCGATTGCGCGAGACATT
>JAQGOX010000484.1 GCA_028293365.1 Verrucomicrobiales bacterium
TTTACGCAACGACGAATTGCGCAAATTGTTGCCGGCATTACCCAAATAACACCCATGCCTTTTCATCGAAAAATCTTAAGCCTGGCTCTTCTTTTTTGCTCCGCCATCTCCAGCTCCGCCATTTCCACTGGACTGGATTTTATCGATGCCAATACCAACCTGACCTTTTACGGCGACCTCCGGGTAAGGTACGAATTGGATTGGGATTCACAACGGTCTAATGGCACGGAACGTCCGGATCGGACGCGCGGTCGTATTCGAGCGCGTGCCGGTCTCAATTACCAGTTCAATGAGGATTGGTCTGCCGGTTCCCGCATTCGTTCTGGCAGCAGCCAAAGCCAACAATCTCCGCATCTCACTTTTTGGAGTGATGATCCCTCGGGCACAGGCGGCGGTACCCGCGATGACCTGGACGCAGTCGTCGACCGTTATTTTGTTCAATACAAGCATGGTCCCGTGACGGCCTGGGGTGGACGGAACACAACTCCCTTTTGGCAGCAAAACGAGCTCTTTTGGGATGAGGATGTCACTCCCACGGGGCTCGCTGGCATGTATGATACCAAGCTGGGTGAAGGCGCTCTCAGCGGAATTGCGGGCGCATTCTTTCTGCCGGATGGAGGCTACGAGTTGAACGGTCACATGCTTTCGGGGCAGCTCAAATATGTCCTCCCAGTAAAGCCCAGCCAATTCACGTTCGCCGGAGGAATTCACTACCTGGACGGGGAAAGCGGTGCAAGATATTTGCTCAATCGCAATGGCGAACGTGATTACCTGATCGGTGTCGGCAATGCGCAATGGAGCCTGCCAATATGGGGCTTCCCATTTGCACTGGGAGCAGATGTGTTCAAAAACTTCGAGGACTATAATGTGAGGGACCTCGTGCCATTCAAGGCGTCCACTAAAAATGAGACCCTCGGCTATGTTTTTTCGGCACAACTGGGTCAGTTGAAAAAGCGTAATGACTGGCTGGTCGGTTATAGCTATGCTCACATTGAGCTCTTCTCCGTAAACGCTTCCTATGCTCAGGACGATTGGCACCGTTTCGGCAATGGACCGCAAACCGACGCCAGCGATTTCAAAGGACACGAATTCCGCATCGGCTACGCAATTTCAAAAAACATCAATCTGCTGGCCCGCCTCTATCTCGTGAAATCGATCGTGGCCGCCCCGCAGGATGACAACCGTTTTCGTGTCGACCTGAACTGGAAGTTCTAGCCGTTTTTAAACTCACCACCCCAATATCAACCGGTACCCCATCATGAAACCAACGAAAAATTCACTCCAGCTCGCCCGCATGCCCCGCCTGCTTGGCGCTCTGTTTTTTTGGGTCGCGACTCTTCTTTCGGTTTCCGCCGATACAATCTTTACCGTCCGACAAACTTTCACCGTCAAAGACCTGCCGGAGGGTGCCAAAAATGTCCGTGGCTGGTTTTGGATGCCGGAAGACCGGCCGGAGCAGCGCGTCCTGGAGTTTCGTGTCATGGAGGCACCCTCATCCATGCGCATTACGAGGGATCCTCGCTACGGACGCTCCTGGATTTATGCGGAGACACCCGCCACGGAGAAACCATTGCGAGTCGTTACCGAATTTAAAGTTCTGCGCAAAAGTGTCAGCGGCATGGCTGATGCCTCCAGAACCGGAGCCATCACCGAGGCTGAGCGGCGCACTTTCGCGCGGGAACTTAATCTCAATGAAAAAAACATGGAAGTCACCGCCGAGATCAGCAAAGTCGCCGATGAAATAGCGGGAAAAGAGACCAACCCGGTTCTTCAAGCAAAGAAGTTTTTCCAATACGTGATCGACAATAGCGAGCACTACTCCAAGCATGGCTCGTCGCCAAAAGGCCTGTGCATCGGCAGTGCCAAAGAATGCATGGCTGGAACGGGAGATTGCTGTACCGACCAACATGCGCTGTTCATCGCTCTTTGCCGCGCTCGCAGCATTCCTTGCCGCCTCATGTTTGGTAGCCGGCTCAAACCTGAAAACGAAGGGAAGGATCACGATCCCGGCTATCGTTGCTGGCCAAATTTTTACGCGCGCGGCCTTGGTTGGATCCCTCTGGATGTTTCATCGGCCGATGCGGCCCCGGCTGAGCGAGCGGGTGACTGGTTTGGTGGGTTGGATGAAAATCGGTTGGAATGGGCCGAAGGCCGTGATTTCGATCTCGAACCACGCTCAAGCGTCCGTCCCGATCTGGTTATCCGTGGCTGGGTGGAAGTCGACGGCAAGCAGCACAAAGGGTTAGACCGAACTGTAACTTTCACCCGGCAAGTGCAGGCGAAAGTCTCAGTCGCGTCAACGGGTTCAGGGAACCATCAGAAGTAACTGTTATCCCAGGTTGTTTCGCGCTCAGCGAAACTGTCCTCCGTGCCGCAGAGCGACAGTCTCTTTTGCCTAACGCCATTAACACTGATCAGCAAAAAACACTTTTGAGAACCCCGAAGTGGGTTCCAGAACTTAGCCGGGGGTTGGTTCGCGCGCCCAGCGAAACTACCCCCGGATGCCAGCCTCTTCGAATTCACACTTGTGCGCTCGCGCGCCGCATCCGATGCGGCATCCCAAGAATCGCCTGAATAAGCTCCTTCGACAAAAGCACCTCCAAACTTCAACGTAAGAATGTATGGGCACAGTTCTGCCGCATACTTCGACTCGTCATCGATCGATACGGCGCATACCAGATTGTTGTTCTTTCGGAGCGCCGATGGCTCCGCTCCAGCTTGGGAGTGGTTAAAGGAATTACGCGTTAGGAATCCGAAAGCTTATGCCAAGTGTGCTGTTCGAATTCGGCGATTGGCCGAGGCGGGACATGAATTGCGCTGGCCTGAAGCTGGTTTTTTGCGAGACGGTAATTGCGAATTGAGGCAAACCACTATCAAAAGAGAATAACGATGAAGAAGAATACGATCTGCCTGTGGTATAACCATGATGCGGAAGAGGCCGCACACTTTTACGCCCGGGTTTTTCCTGACAGCAAGGTCGGAGCGGTGCACCGGGCACCATCCGACTATCCGGGCGGGAAGTCGGGCGACGTCCTGACAGTCGAGTTTACGGTGTGTGGCGTGCCGTGCATTGGACTCAACGGCGGAGACATATTCAAGCACAGCGAGGCGTTCTCTTTTCAGATCGCCACCGATAACCAGAAGGAGACTGACCATTATTGGAACGCGATCATCGGCAACGGTGGTGAGGAGAGTGCGTGCGGCTGGTGCAAGGACAAATGGGGTCTGTCTTGGCAGATCACGCCGCGTGTCCTGACCGAAGCGATGGCCAAGGGCGGCAATGTTGCGAAACGCGCGTTTGAAGCCATGATGGATATGCAAAAGATCGATATCGCCAGGATCGAAGCAGCGGTGCGCGGAGATTAAGCTTGGGTGGACAGGGCCCTTCAAGTCGCAGCTCGGTAAACCGGGGGGAAACTCGCGAGGCGAGTAGTGCCGATGAACCTGGAAACGGCAGTTGAACGTGTTTGAGATTCGCAACAGCTTGAGCGAAAAAGGGGTGCGAAGCGGCATCACATATTCCTTGCGGATCTGCGACGTCGCGCCAAACCCCTTTCTCGCCAAGATCTTGCGGAGATCAAATACGAGCAACTGCCGTTTCCAGGTTGAAGGCAGAATGGTTTCGATTGCGAACCAAACGAACAGCAATTGGTCAATGGAAAGGCATCGAATGAAGTTCATGATGGTAATCGCGACCGCTGCGATCGGTTTAATAGCTTACCTGGCCTGGAGATGGGCGAAACTTCGAAGTGAAATCGTCACTCTTAAGCGAGAAATAGCCATTGCTGCTGAGCAAATCCAGCAAGTTAGCCGAGAGCGGGATGAATCAACCAGCAAAATGAAAGTTGCCTGCCACGGCTGTCACCAGCACGTGGATAGCGACCATGGCCTGCTACAGGGCATGGTAGGGGTCGCGTGGATCAGATCGTGTGTGCCTCAATTGTATGCCGTTCCAGGAAGCAACGCTAGGGACATGGCGAGCACGCTGACAATAAAAGCCCAACATGCCAGCCGCCGATCCCAGGTGAAGCAAACCAGTGAGCTGAGAAAAAGAATGACACCGCAACTTGCACCGATGAGCCGTGCCGCCT
>JAQGOX010000485.1 GCA_028293365.1 Verrucomicrobiales bacterium
TGCTTCGATTTGAAGAAATCGAGAAACGATTGGCGTATTTCAGAACTGGTCATAATAAAAGCAGTAGCTTGGGCCGCTGCAAAGCCGGAGACCATAAGGGACAACTCTGTGGCGGGAAAGCCCGAAAATAATGGGGGCGTCGGTTCAAATCAATTCCAGAGCCAAAAAAATCCTATTGGCGTTGCAAAAACCGTTCTGTATCGTAAGCACTCGTTTTTTGAATCATTCCGAATAAGCAAATTACAATGGAACCAACAGCGGATATCGCATTAATCGGCCTGGCGGTCATGGGCCAAAACCTCATCCTGAACATGAACGACCACGGGTACACCGTAGTCGCTTACAACAGGACCGTCTCAAAAGTTGATGATTTTCTCAATAAAGAAGCCAAAGGTACAAAAGTCATCGGTGCTCATTCCATCGAGGAAATGGTATCACATCTGAAACGCCCTCGACGAGTAATGATGCTCGTCAAAGCAGGCGCTGCCGTTGATGAGTTCATCGAACAACTTCTTCCGTTCCTGGAGAAGGGCGATATTATTATTGATGGAGGAAATTCACTCTTCCAGGATTCCATTCGCCGAACAAAGTATCTGGAGGAAAAAGGGTTGCTATTCGTTGGCACGGGAGTTTCCGGCGGTGAAGAGGGTGCCCGCAAAGGACCGTCGATCATGCCGGGTGGGTCGCCTGCAGCATGGCCGCACGTTAAAGATATTTTCCAAAGCGTGGCCGCAAAAGTTGAGGATGGCACTCCCTGTTGCGATTGGGTCGGTGAAAACGGAGCCGGGCATTATGTGAAGATGGTCCATAACGGCATCGAATATGGCGACATGCAGTTGATCTGCGAAGCCTATAACCTTATGTCCAGAGGCTTGGGCATGACCGCCGATGAAATGCACCAGGTTTTTGCCGAATGGAACAAAGGGGATTTGGATTCGTTCCTGATCGAAATCACTCGAGATATTCTGGCTTTCAAAGACACCGACGGCCAGCCACTCGTGGACAAGATCCTCGATACCGCCGGGCAAAAGGGCACTGGAAAATGGACAGTTATTTCATCGCAAGACCTCGGCATTCCAATCACCTTGATGGCTGAGGCGGTTTACGCTCGATGCGTCTCCGCCCTTAAAGATGAACGGGTTGCGGCCGCCAAAAAGCTAAAGGGACCGCGCCCCACCATCTCGGGCGATCGTGCAAAATTCGTCGAAGCCATTCGCCAGGCGCTCTACGCGTCCAAGATAATTTCTTACGCACAGGGCTACATGCTCATGCGGGCCGCTGCGAAAGAATATAAATGGAACCTTAACTACGGCGGCATTGCTTTGATGTGGCGCGGTGGTTGCATCATTCGCAGCCGTTTTCTCGGAAAGATCAAAGAGGCATACGACAAGAATCCAAAATTGAACAACCTGCTCCTCGATCAATTCTTCCGCAAAGCGATCAAGGACAGTCAGCGCGCCTGGCGTAATGTCGTGGCGATGGCCGCAAAAAAGGGTATCCCCACTCCGGCGTTCTCAACTGCACTGGCCTTCTACGATGCCTATCGCAGTGACCGCTTGCCCGCGAATTTATTGCAGGCCCAAAGGGACTATTTCGGAGCGCACACCTATGAGCGCATCGACAAGCCTCGCGGCGAATTCTTTCATACCAATTGGACCGGGCGGGGCGGTGACGTTTCGGCAGGGACCTATACAGTCTAATCGATCCTTAAATGCGAGCATCTCCCGACTTGTTCGGGAGGTGTTCGCGGACCATGGCCGAACCTTTTCGGCTGGTTTGTCTGGAGCGTAAAGTAGGCTTTCACTGGTTTTTTAAGATTCTCTGGTGCATATTGAAGCCTCAAGGGTCAATTTCATATGCAACATCTGATAACTTACTTTCGTTTGCGCTCTCTCGTCATTTTTTTAGTCATCTCACTGGTTTCTTCGATCGGGCGAGCTGCAACGGCGATCCCCCCTTCCGCAGCATTAAACTCTGTCTCAACGTTCAACCCTGGATTCAAAATTCGAGTGGTTCAGGCTGATTCCCCCACGCCACTGACTAACACCGTTGACAGGGCAGAACAGCAGCTTGCAGGCACTTTGATAGATCCTGCGACCGGCACCCCCTTTGCAAACGTGGCCGATCTATCCACCGCGAATGCGGATGGCAATTTCTTTGTTCCAGGAGTCATTAATTACAGCACTACCCGCGGCGGATCCGCCGGAAATTTCATTCCCGACGATCAGATGCCAGGTCTGCCCGGCAACACAAGCAATCCTAACCAGAGCGTGGCCAACGTTGCCATGGAGATTTCGGCCTATCTGGATTTGAAAGCGGGTAGCTATCGCTTTGGTGTGAACGCGGAGGACGGATTTTCAGCGTCCGTGCGGAATGTTTCCGGGACTCCCTTAGTCCTCGCGCAAAATGAATCAAGCGGAGAGACTGCTTTCGATTTCTCGGTAAGCAAAGAGGGTTTCTACTCATTCCGATTCGTTTACTTTAACGGAGCAGACGAAGGCTCCCTCGAATTATTTTCAATCGATCCACAGACAGACGATAAAATCCTGCTCAACGATCCAACCGACGATCGCTCCGTAAAAGCCTATTATCAGGATAAAACTGCTTCAGTCGTATCGCTGGAACCGGAACCCAATGCGGAATCGGTTCCGGCTGCCACTGCAATTGGTGCGGTTATCTTTCATGATTCGGCGGATTTTGACACCAACACGATCCGATTGATCCTGGATGGTGGCGCGGTGACGCCCTCCATCACGATCGGAAACGACACAAACTATGTGAAGGTGGCTTATCAGCCTCCAACAACTCTCGCAGATGGCAATCATATCGCATCATTGATTTTTGCTGCAACCGGCGCTGAATTAACGACGAATCAATGGAACTTCAAGGTCGGGCTTCCTGCAGAGATCCGATTATCCATCAGTCGGGTGGACAATCAATTGACCGTGAGTTGGACGGGTGGCGGAACATTGCAAGAGTCGGGAACCGTCGATGGGCCATGGACGGATCGCCCCGCTGCATCCGGATCATTCACCACTCCAACCTCCGCGTCATCCGCATTCTACCGCGTCCATCGGCCGTAGATCATTATCAGGTGCCGCAGGACGTTAGAAGCGTTTGAGCGTGCCGGGGCGCAACGGATTTTATTCTATTTATCAGAAACCCGTACCTCACATAAAAATTTTACAAATCGTTATCTCATTGAATTTCCGAATGGACTGCCTCCGTCAAAGCTCGGATAATCTTCAAGCTTTCTTAAAAGCTCGAAGGATGATTTAAATAACCGATGAATTCTCTGAAGCGGATTTTGTTAGCCGAAGATAATATTCGAGATATTGAATTGACCATTGCCGCTTTTGAGGAGAACCATCTGGCAAACGAAGTTGTGGTTGTGCGCGATGGAGCGGAAGCTCTCGATTATCTAAAACGGCAGGGCAAATATTCCGAACGAACTGAGGGATTTCCTGCCGTTGTCTTTCTTGACCTCAAAATGCCCAAGGTCGATGGACTGGAAGTTCTGCGCGCCATGAAAAATGACCCATCGTTCAAGTCGATCCCAGTCGTAATGCTGACATCATCGCGCGAGGAACGTGACTTAGTCCGAAGCTACGAACTGGGTGTTAATGCCTATGTGGTCAAACCCGTGGATTTTGAACAATTCGCCCTGGCGATCAAGCAACTCGGATTCTTTTGGGCAGTACTCAATGAGCTCCCACCCCGCCATTAATGAGTAATTCAATTTCACGCGACCAAACAAAGTTTGATTCCGAAGCGCAGGCCAGAATCAAAATTCTGCATTTGGAGGATAATGCCAACGATCGCGAACTCGTAGCGGCATTTTTGAACGAGTCCGGAATCGATTTGGAAGTCTGGCATGCGCAAAATGAAAAAGAATTCCGTGATGCATTGCAAAACGGACCTTTTGATTTGGTTCTAGCCGATAAATCATTGCCAAGTTTTGACGGTCTCTCGGCATTGACGATACTTAAGAAAAGCTTTCCGGCGACCCCGTTCATTTTCGTAACCGGCAGCATGGGAGAAGAAGCCGCGATCGAAACGATTAAAACCGGAGCGACTGACTACATTTTAAAGAACGGTTTGGTTCGATTGGCTCCAGCCATTCATCGCGCGCTGAATGAGGCTCGCGAGCGAGTAAGAGTCAATCACGCGGAAGAACGGGTGCGCGAGCAGGCCATGCTCCTGGATGAAGCGCACGATGCCATTTTAGTCTGCAATCTCGACGGAGTGATTCGATTCTGGAACAAAGGCGCTCAAAAACTGTATGGGTGGCCCACGGAGGAAGCCTCTGGGAAAAACATAATTGATCTGCTTTCAAAAGGAAACTTTCCCGGCTTCGAAACGATCCGCCAAAAGGCAGTAAGCACGGGCAAGTGGATGGGAGAATTAACCCATCAAACCAAAGAAGGAAAAAGTGTTCTGACGGAAAGCCGCTGGACTTTGATCGATAAACGCGGCGCGAGCCCGCAGTCGATTTTGATCATTAATACCGATATTACTGAAAAGCGACAATTGGAGACCCAATTCCTTCGTGCGCAACGCATGGAGAGTATCGGTATTCTGGCTGGAGGCATCGCTCATGATCTGAACAATGTTTTGGCGCCAATCCTGATGGCATCTCAACTCATTCGCACCCAATCGCCGAGCCCAAAGTCCCTGGAATGGTTGGATATGCTCGAAAAGAGTGCCGGCCATGGTGCGGAATTGATCAAACAGATTCTCACTTTTGCACGCGGAGTCGAAGGGGAACACATCGAGGTACAGATAACGCATTTAATCCGGGAGATGCAAAAATTGCTTCGGGAAACACTGCCGCGCTCGATCCGGGTTGAGGTTAATATTCCGAAGAACCTCTGGATAATCAAAGCGGTCCCAACGCATATAAACCAGGTCTTAATGAATCTTAGTGTCAACGCCCGGGACGCCATGCCGAACGGCGGCACACTCACAATCAGCGCCGCGAATGTGGTGATCGATGATACCTATCTGCGCCTGCATCCGGAAGGCAATCGCGGGGTCCACGTGATGATTAATGTCACCGATACTGGAACAGGAATCCCCCTCGAAATACTGAAAAAAATCTACGATCCTTTTTTCACTACCAAAGAAGCTGGCAAAGGAACCGGCCTGGGCCTTTCTACCGTGCATGGAATCGTAAAAAATCATGGTGGATTTATTCATGTCTACAGCGAACCGGGCAAAGGAACGAGTTTCAAAGCATATTTCCCTGCTGCAAGTGCGGGGCTCATTGAAGATAAAAACGAACATCTCGAACCTCCTCCCCGAGGCCATGGAGAAGTAATCCTGGTCGTAGATGATGAACCCGCCATTTTGGAGATGACCACCTCAATACTTGAGGCGCACGGCTATTGTCCATTGCCAGCTAAAAACGGCGCGGAGGGTGTGGCTCTATTCGCGAAAGAGCGTGAAAGAATTTCTTTGGTTTTGACGGACATCATGATGCCCGTCATGGATGGTGTTGCCATGATTCATGCCTTACGCGCCCTGGATCCTACAATCAAGGTCGTCATTCTCAGCGGCCTCATGGAGAATTACCAGGTCGCTCAACTGGCGACGAGCGAATATATCGAGACTGTCGACAAACCCTACACTTCGCGAAAATTACTGATTAGCGTCGATAACGTCTTAAAAGGCACCCGGAGTGTAACGTGACGTATTGTCATAGGCCAGGGACGACAAGCGAATTTCCGACTCCCTTAGACGAAATCACTGCGGCCGCCCTTCTTCGCCTCTCTTTGATGTGACCGCCAAGCCTGGAATTCATTTGCTCGCCCGTTTCGAGACGCAACTTCTCCTGCTCATTTTATTGGTGATTGCTCCAGCGCTGGGCTTGTTCGTTTACGGACATTTCGAGCAACAGAGAATTGAACGGGAACGCAATCGGGAAGGAGCGGGAGCCCTTTCGAATCTGGCCGCAGCCAATGAACTTAATATTGTTAATCAGGCCCGGCAGCTTCTGGCAACATTGAGCGACCTTTCCTTTTTAGTTTTGGCGAAAGACTCGAATTTTTGCCACCTGCATTTTTCCAATCTCCAAAAACTGCTGCCGGATTACGTTAATTTTGGAATAATCGAAACAGATGGAACTCTGTTTTGCACCGGAACGCCCCTAAAAACTCCGGTAACGATGGTGAGAGACCCGTTCGTAAAACAAGTTATTGAAACGAAAAAATATGCTGTTACTGGCCAAACGCAAGACCTCGTTGCGGATCCGGCCGCGTTGACTATCGGTTTCCCCGTCCTGGACACCAATCGAAATGTTATCCGGGTGCTTTTTGCGGCGGTTCACCGCTCGCTTCTGTCCGACACGCTTGGCAGTATTGGGCTGCCGGCTGGCGCCTCACTGATGGTTATGGACACACAAGGAACCATTCTCGCACAACAGCCGAACCCGGAAAAATGGGTCGGAAAATCCATTCCATCCTCCCAACTCGCAAAAGAAATACTGTCACAGACTAATAGCGTTTTCGAAGTGCCCGGCATCAATGGCGAACCGCAATTGGTGGCACTTTCCCGGATTCAGGATGGGAAGACCGCCAAACTCTTTATTACCGCAAGCCTTCCAGTGAGCCTTTCTCGGGCCGGCATTCGGGCCATGCTCGTACGCAATCTGACTGTTTTGGGTGTCGTTTCGGCAATCGTGTTATTAATTGCCCGAATTTATTCCCAGCGTTTCTTTCTTTCCCCGATTCGAAAGGTAATCTCTGCCGCAGATCGACTCGCAGGGGGAGATTTGGCTGCCCGGACTGGCATTACTAAAGGATCGACGGAATTAAACCAACTGGGGATGCGATTCGATTTCATGGCCCAGTCTCTGATGCATCGCCACATTGAAATCGAAAAACAAAAAGCTGAAATCACTAAAATGAATGCAGATTTGGAAACCCGCGTGAATGATCGAACTGAGCGGCTCGCGTTTATGAATCGCGAACTCGAAGCATTCAGTTATTCTGTTTCACACGACTTGCGCGCCCCTATTCGACATATGAATGGTTTCGCGGATCTGCTCCAAAAACACAATGGCGCAAGTCTCGACGAAAAGGGAGCCCGCTTCCTGCGCATGATTCGTGAATCGTCCAAAAGGATGGGCGCTTTAATTGATGACCTGCTCCTCTTCTCCAGAATTGGACGAGAAGAACTGCGCCACACAAAATTCTCCTCCTTGAATCTGGTCGATGAAGTCATTACCAGCCTCCGTCCGGATTTCGATGGCAGAAACATCGAATGGACAATTGAACCAGTTCCTGACATTTGCGGAGACAGGGGAATGTTCCGGCAGGTTTGGTTAAACCTGATTGGCAACGCCATCAAATATACAAAAACCCGTGAGATCGCCAAAATCGCCATAGGTTCGAAAATCGACAAACCGGGTGAGGTTATCTTTTTTATCCGCGACAACGGAGTCGGATTTCAAATGCAATACGTGGATAAGTTATTCGGCGTTTTTCAGCGGCTCCACAGTGAAAGTGAATTTGAGGGGACAGGCGTTGGACTCGCGAATGTTCGGCGTATTGTGGGCAGGCACGGCGGCAGAACCTGGGCTGAAGGAGAACCGGAAAAAGGAGCTTGTTTTTACTTTTCCGTTAACGATGCTGAAATCACCACGACATAAGCCAGTAGGCCATGTCCCAATTTAATGAAATTCGCGATTTGCAATGAGATCTTTTCCGACTGGTCTTTGGAGAACACGTTTCGATACGCGGCTCGCCTTGGCTATGCCGGGATCG
>JAQGOX010000505.1 GCA_028293365.1 Verrucomicrobiales bacterium
GGATCGAAGGAAGCCACACGCCCTGGATAGGGAACAATCAGTTCTTCACGTTCGTGCTTAATGGTTAAAGGGGTCGCCCAGGAGCCAATGTACTTATCGGACTTTCCGCCCGGTTCGTCGTGCTGCCAGATGGTTTCGCCGGTTTTTTTATTGAGAGCGATGAGAAAGGTGCGCTCTCCGGGTCCAAAATTGAGAAAGCAAATCTCGCCGTGAATGATCGGCGAGGAACTGATACCCCACATATGACTCTGCTTGCCAAGGTCGCGATGCCAAAGTTCTTTGCCGTCGAAATCATAGCAATATACTCCAGCCGAACCAAATGAAGCGACGACACGTTGCCCGTCCGTCGCCGGTGATCCCGAACAATAGGGATTTGTCTCATGGGTCGGTTCTTTTTCGCTCGCGACTACACCGGATTGCCATAGTAGTTTTCCACTTCGACGATCTAAACAAATTATTGTGCGCCGATTCTCAATCGCCTGCGTTAGGAACACTTTGTTTCCCCAGACCACGGGCGTGGAGTTTCCCGCTTCTGGCAGGGTGACTTTCCAAACGATATTCTGATTTGTGCTCCATGCGGTGGGGAGATTCTTTTCCAAAGAAACGCCATTTCCGTTCGGCCCGCGCCATTCTGGCCAGTTACCCGCGATCAAAGCCACCCTCGAGAGGAAAGCGATGGTTGCAAAGCAAATGATGATGTTGCGACCAGGTTTTGGGTTCATCGCCTGAGGATAGCAAAAGCGCGGCAATCATTCCATCAAATGACGACGCGAATCGCTCGCAAGTTCTGCTTTGTCAAAAGAGCAGGCTCGAAGCCATTGGTTGAGCCCAACGCTCCTAATGCGCTCCAGCCAGTGGCGCCACCGGGCCTGCAACTTTTCGCATCAACGGAACCATGATAGTTGCAACAAACAGGCAGCCGGCCAGCAACGCAAAGGCGTCTGAGTAAGTTTGTACCTGCGCTTCCCTCCAGGTCAGCGACCACAGTTTTTTCAGTGCAGCACTTTGGCCGTGCACTAAATCTCCGCCGGAGTATTCGGCGAAATGAGCACCCACCCGTTGAATCATTTGTTGCATCGAGATGTTCGCAGCGGTGAGATGTTCGGCCAGTCGCAAAAAGTGTAAATTGGCCCTGTCATTGAGGATGGTCGCACAGCCAGCGATTCCGATGGCACCCCCCAAATTGCGCATCAGATTGAATAAACCGGATGCTGATTTAAGACGCCGCGCCGAGAGGCTCCCGAGAGTGAGCGTGACGGCTGGCGCCACTGCAAATTGCTGGGCAAATCCGCGCAATGCCTGAGGTAATAGTAACTCGTGCCAGCTCCAATCGTGTGTAATGGGTGTAAACTTCCAGACTCCTATGCTAAAACAGGCAAGGCCGAACATCATCAACCACCGCAAGTCGATGCGCCGCGCGAAATAAGTATAGAACGGAATCGCCAGGAGCTGGAAGATTCCTGTGGAAAAAACGGCGAGACCAATTTGCAGTGAGTTGAATCCGCGTACACGCCCCAGAAACAAAGGTGTCAGGTAGACCGTGGCAAATATTCCAATGCCGGTCGCGAACGAGAAGAAACACCCGAGAGCAAAATTGAGGTCTTTAAGCGCTCTTAACTCCACGATAGGATTTTTGAAGGCCAGGCTTCGCCAAATAAATCCCACGCCGGTGAGCACAGACACCGACGCGGTCACCAAAATGAAGTTGTCTTCAAACCAATTCCAACGCGGGCCTTCTTCCAATGTGTATTCAAGGCAGCCAAGACTGACCGCCATGAGGGTCATGCCCAAGTAATCAGCCCCTCGAAGCAAGGAGATATTGGGTCGATCCATTCGAACAAGAATCGGAACAACCACCGCCACGAACAGCCCCGGAACCAGATTGATAAAGAAAAGCCAATGCCACGAATAGTGCTCGGTGATCCAGCCGCCGATCGTCGGACCGAATGTCGGCGCCAGGGATGAAAGCGCTCCGATGACAGCCGCAGCCACTATTCGTTGATGGCCTTTGAAATAAAAGAACGCCGACGTGAAGACGGTTGGAATCATTGACCCGCCCAGAAATCCCTGCAACGCGCGAAAGATTATCATGCTTCGAATATCCCAGGCCCAGCCACATAATAGACTGGCTCCAGTAAATCCAAGAGCGGAGATGCAAAATAACCAACGTGTCGAAAATACCTGGGCAAGCCAGCCTGACAGCGGGATCACGATTATTTCCGCGATCAAGTAGCTGGTTTGAACCCAGGCGACCTCATCATGGCTGGCGGACAAGCCACCACCGATATCCGCGAGGGACGCAGAGACTATCTGAATATCGAGCAACGCGATGAACAGTCCAATGCACATTACCGCAAAGGCGAATATTCGCGCGCCCAGCGAAAGTTCTTTTGCCGGTGAACTTAAAGCGGGTATCAAATCAGAATTGGAAAAGCTCATAGACTTGCCTTGCCGCTAGAACGACTATCCACCTCGGCAGTGACAGAAAGACCCGGATGCAATTCCTCGCTGCCCTCCGGATCCAGCATGATCCGTACTGCCACTCTTTGGACAATTTTTGTGAAATTGCCGGTGGCATTCTCTGGAGGTAAAACACTGAATTGCGCGCCCGTAGCCGGAGCCACGCTCACAACATGTCCGTAAAACGATTTTCCCGATTGGGAGTCCAGTTTTACCCGAGCAGGAGAGCCGACATGGATTCGTGCGAGCTGGCTTTCTTTATAATTTGCATCGATCCACAATCCCCGCGTTGGCACCAGCGACAGGAGTTGTGATCCGGTGGTTGCGTAGGATCCTGTTTTCGCGCTTCGATTTCCGACAATTCCATCGATCGGGGCTCTCACTTCTGTATAGCTCAAATTTAACTGGGCAATCTCTCGTTCGGCGATCGCTTGTTGCAGCGCAGCTTCGGCTTCCAGTTTTTGGCTTTCAATCACGCCCACCTTTCGCTCGCCGGCGCTTTGATTGGCTCTAGCTTTTTCACCGGCAGCGGCGGCTTGTTTGAATTCAGAGTCTGCTTTTTGAAAGGTTTGAATCGAAACCGTTGCGCTTTCGTAGAGCTCCTTGTAGCGAATCTGATCTTGTTGCGCGCGATAGATTTCAGCATCGGCAGCACCGACCTCAGCCAGAGACTGGGATATGATTGCTTCCTGTAAATGCAGCACTGCGTTCAAATTGACAATCGCTGCCTCGCGAGCCGTTACTGCGGATTCGGCGCGCGCTAAGGCCGCCCGATAATCGCGATCGTCCAGCTTGATTAATAGATCACCACGGTGAACCGTTTGATTGTCGGCGACTTTCACCTCGGCAACTAATCCAGATACTTTGGCGGCGATCGCAGTGATATCACCCCCAACGTATGAATCGTCAGTGCTTTCAATGAAACGGCCAACTTTCCACCATTGGTGGATGAATGTGCCACTCGCAAATACGACCGCGAACGCTACGCTTGCGATTAAAACGAACTTCCAGGATGGGCGTTTTTCTTTTTCTGGTGGTCGGTTTTCGCTTGTTGCAGCGTTGCGGCTCTCTTCCTCTGCAACCGTTGGTCTGCCAAGGGCCAGTGTGGTGTGATTGACCCTCTCAACGATGTTGATTCCCGGGGTGGATAGTTTTGCTATATTCATCTTTTCGTCTTTCGATAAGCTTCATATCGATAAAGTCATTTAGCGTGCCAGTTGCGCTCTATCTTTCGTAAGTGGCTTATTACAAGAATGATAAAAATTTACATGCATTGGTTGTTTTTGGGTCGAAACTTCGAACGTGCGAAAAATAGTCCTTTTAAAATTGGAGATTCAGTTACGAGGAGTTACAAATTCATCATGGAGATTCTGATCGAGGAAGGGCCGACAAATTTCGAGAGCAGTTTATTACTAGATCTCGCGAACCAACGTACTGTTCAGGAATTGTTGAAGACGCTTATCCATCGCGTGATGGAGCGACGTCCTGGCGTGGCTCGATTTCGTATTTGGATGGTTGAAAAAGAAACTTTTAACGATGATCTGTCACGCGGAGGATCGCCCCAAAATGGAGCTGGCAGTCTTCAGGTCGTGGCGAGTGGACGGCGCGCAGACGCAGAAGCGCCAATCGAATATAGCACGGTCATAGAAGATGCCTGCGCTCGAGTGTCTCTTGGAGACGGTTGGCTTGGCAAAATTGCGCTGGCTGGCAGGCAATCGGTACTCAAGGATTTGGACCAGGATCCGGGAGAGTTGGCGCACATAGATTGGTTGAAGTCCGAAGGACTCAGAGGATTCAATGGTGGTCCGATGATCTACACAGGCGAAGTGCTTGGAGTGGGCGCTTTATTCAGCCGCACGAATTTTCCCGAATCTGCGCGAATCTGGTCGCGTGTCTTCGCTGATCATGTCGCGGGTTTCATTGCAAATGTTCGGGCATTTGAAGAAATTCAACGACTAAAAACGCAGTTGGAACAACAAAATGCATATCTCAAAGAAGAGGTGATTGAAGCGAAAGCATTTGGCGATCTCGTGGGCCAAAGTGCCGCATTGCGCCAGGTGGTCAGTCAAATCGACCTGGTGGCACCCACAGAAGCATCCGTTTTAATTCAAGGGGAAACGGGAACGGGCAAGGAATTGGTCGCTCACGAAATACATCGGCGCAGTCGTCGTGCTCAAAATCCGCTTATTCGTGTGAATTGCGCTTCTATCCCGAAGGATTTATTTGAAAGCGAATTTTTTGGCCATGCGCGTGGAGCATTTACCGGTGCTGTCAAGGATCGCGCCGGTCGTTTTGAAACTGCTGAAGGCGGCACCTTGTTTCTGGACGAAATCGGAGAGGTCCCCCTTGATCTGCAAGGCAAATTACTGCGCGTTCTCCAGGAAAAGCGTTATGAACGTGTTGGCGAGGATCGCACCCGGCATGCCGACGTACGAATCATCGGCGCAACCAATCGGGATTTAAAAAAGGAAATGTCAGCCGGCCGATTTCGGGAAGATTTATATTATCGACTCAACGTTTTTCCAATCCAGGTCGCTGGCCTGCGCGATCGCAGAGGCGATATCCCGCTTCTGGCGCGCCACTTTATTGACCTGTCCGTCAAAGAATTGAGATGCAAGGAACCTCGATTGACCCGGGCTGGAATCATCAAACTTGAGAATTACGATTGGCCCGGAAATATTCGTGAACTCCGGAACGTGATTGAGCGGGCTGTCATTATCGCGCGAGGCGGACCTCTCGATTTTGATTTACCGGGGGGTGCTTCTTCGCCTGCACCCGCTGCATCTTCCGAATCTGCCACTCCAGCTTTGGGTTTTTTCACAGAAACGGAAATGCAGCAAAGGGAGCGGGAAAATCTAATCAATGTTTTGCAAAAAACCGGTTGGAAAATCAAGGGAGCGGACGGTGCGGCTGAGCTTCTTGGCGTAAAGCCAACTACTCTGCTTTCGCGAATTAATAAAATGGGTCTGACGCGGCCCGGCTAATCGGTGCGGGTCGAGGCTAGCCAGATAAATCCGAAATCCGGGCCGCGAAACGTTTGGATGGGGGATTTCCGCATTCAAAAAACGGCATGAATTTTGCCTGATTTGCGCTAAATTTTCCAAGGAGAGGAAAGTATGAAAGTGAATCAATTCGTTTGTCGTTGGCAGCGTTTTTTCAGACGCACAGGTTTCACCTTGGGAGGGATTCTCGTTTTGAGTCTCTCGGCTGCTGATAACTCGCGTTCTTCCGGCTTTTTGAATGCTGTGGGTGGATTTCTTAATCGGCAGCCGGCGCAAACAAATCCCGCCGCGAACACGAACGATACTAATCGAACATCTGTGGGTTCGCTTGTGCTCGACGGTCTTTTATATCATCCAGCCCAAACAAACACTATAGGGACAAACACGGCGTTGCTCGCCGATCGTCTTGGCACATTCCTTGGCAACGAAGCTCCGGGAACTAATAGTGCTTCCGTGTCGACTAACCTGGTCCAGAAACTGCGCGATTGGCTCCAGGCGCAGCAATCCAACGGCACCAATTCGAGTA
>JAQGOX010000581.1 GCA_028293365.1 Verrucomicrobiales bacterium
AAGTTTCTGGCGTTGCGTTCCCGTGGACAAATTGCGCGAAATGGAGCGCCCAATTTCGAGCTGGCCGCCGCGGCGGATAATCTGGCGTCGGGCGCCGCAATCGCGGAGAAGGCCAGATCGGACCAGGGAAACCGGGAATTACAGGAGGTAAGCAATCAGGTAGTGGCAAGCCTCGAAAGAGCGGCGACAATGTTGAAAAGCCCTGCCGCAGATGGGCTGTCTGAAATCCGCAGGACTCAAAAGCAACGACTGGATGAACTGCTGCAGCGCGCTCGCGTAATTTCGAACGTGCATCCGGAATCCGGAAAATGGTCTAAGGATCTGAATGCGATCGCGCTCGAATTGAGCCGTGAGGAATCGATACTGCGCGAGAGCTATGCTAACGCAAGCGCGCTTGCCATAGAAAATCTTGATGCAAACTCTCAGGCAGCCTATGAGCGGTTTTCTGAAAAATCCCGCTGGGAGCGTTCGGAATCACTTTTGCTCCACCCCCTAACCGGACTTTTGCGCGAAGTGGCGGCTCAGCATCGAATTGAATTGAGAAGCCTTGATGGGCCGGGCTCTTCGTGGATTTGGCGATCCGAAAATCCCGCCAAAGAACCGCTCTCACTCCCCGATTCTTTTGATTCGGCTCCAACCAATGGAACGACTGATCTGGCTGCGATTCTTAGAACGATTGCAAATGATAAACACGAGGACCAACGGGTTGCCGTCGTCATACTTAGTGACGGGCAGCACAACAGTGGTGCATCGGTCGTAGAGGCGGCTCAAGCACTCGGCAGAGCTGGTGTTCCGATTTATGGTATCGGTTTCGGCTCAACGATCCCTCCGGCGGACGAGGCGTTGATCGGTGTTCGAGCCCCTGAAAGTTTATCGCTTCAGGATCGGATGAAGGGAGAACTGATCGTTAAAGACGAATTACCGGTCGGCCAGGCATTCACCGTTCGCATCAAGGCGGATGGTGCAGATTTGTGGAGCAAAACTCTGGTTTCCGAAGGACGTTCGCGACGGAATATTCCCTACGATTTTCATCTTGAGCAAGCCATTGGCGGCTTGGAGTTCGAGGAGGCTGGATTGAAGATTCGCCATAAGACGCTGAATCTCAGAGCCATCATCGACCCGGCCAAAAATGAAATCTGCCAAACGAACAACGAATTTCGATTTGCAGTTCAAGTGGTTCGCGAGAAACCCAAAATTTTCCTGCTGGACGAGTCACAAAGTTGGGAGTTCCGATTCCTTCAGGAGGAACTTGAGCGCAGTGGTCATTGGCGTGTTGATGGATTGCGAGCCCGATATCGAAGCGCCGTTATTCCCGGGAATGCAAAGGCCAAATCGCTTTTCCCAACGAAAGAAACATTGTCTTCGTGCGCGGCCCTTGTAATGGGTTGCATCAATATCGAGGAAGTCAGCGAAGAGGAGCTGCAATCGATCTCAGATTTCGTCGAAAAAGGCGGTGGAACGCTCCTTTTAATCGATGATTCCAAACACGGAATCTCGCAATATGTAAACAGCTCCATCCGCGCGTTATTGCCGGTTCAATGGGAAAATCCGCCGACAATTTCTGGCGCATTCCAAATCCGGATGCCGCAAATCGAACGTGCGCCCCTCAGTTTTAGTTTTGATCCCAGGACAAATGCGCTGGTTTGGGGTCGATTGCCTGGTCCCCGTTCGACGGCACACGTTTCCCCAAAGGGAGGCAGCGAAACTCTTCTGGAACTCATCGGAGGCGAAAAGCCCTTGCCAGCTTTGGTTTCCCGAGACGCCGGCTTCGGCAGGGTTCTTTACCTGAGTTTCAATGAAACATGGCGATGGTTTTATGGAGCGGGCAGCTATTACCATGCACAATTTTGGAATCAATTATTGAAATCGAGTGCCGATGCTGCTTACGCGATGGAAAACGAGACCATGGCGCTGGACGCGGGTGATTCGATGTACAAACCTAATACGCGAGTCATGCTTCGCGCAAAATGGATCAACCCGGGTGTCCATTCATCGGAGCACGCCAAAGTAGAGGCGCATTTGTTCCGCGATCATCTACCTCTCGCGGTCATTCACTTGAATCCGGATCAGCACCGGCCCGGGACATTTTTCACTCAAACCGCCGAGCTTTCGGAGGGGGAATACGAAGTTCGCCTTCAGGTGGACGATTTGCCGCTGCCAAAGCCAGGTCTGACGGTTTCCTTTCTGGTGCAAAAGGACGAAACAACGGAATTAGCCGCGTTGACTTGCAACGAACCACTCTTAAGGGAAATGGCAGCGCTCTCCGGTGGCGCCTACCTGCGTGAAGAAGAAGCCGGACGGCTCCCCAGGATGCTTCAGACGATCAGTCAGGGGCGGGTGGTTGAAAGTCAGACGCTGCTTTGGCAGAGCTGGTGGTGGTTCGGGGCAATTGTTCTTTTATTTGCAGTGGAATGGAGTTTGCGAAAACGCGGAGGGTTATTGTAGGAATCCTTGATTTGTATAAACTTGTAACCATGTCACCCTCCACGCTGTCATAATGAGTGTGCCGAGTTGTCCAAGCCATGTCTGAAACTGTTCTGGATGTGGCGCGCTGCCTTGTGCAGACCCGCGATGGCGATGAAGATGCTTCACGCGAGCTGGTTCGGCATCTGTACCCTTTAATCATGAAGATCGTTCGCGGTCATTTGCCCAAGCGAATGGAGGAGGAAGACCTTGCGCAGGCGATTTTCGTGAAGATTTTCAATCATTTGGGGCAATACAAAGGAGCGGTTCCGCTGGAGCACTGGGTCTCGCGAATCGCGGTAAATACCTGTCTGAACCAGTTGCGGGCTGAAAATATACGGCCCGAATTGCGCTGGGCTGATTTAAAACCCGCGGAGGCTGAGGTGCTGGAGCGGGTGCTCACGACTTCGCAGGAGCCAGGCCCGGCGGAGCAACTGGCTTCCCGCGATTTGGTTGAGAAGTTGCTCGCGACCCTGAATCCTGCGGATCGGTCTGTAATTACGATGCTGGAACTCGAAGATCGCTCGATCGAGGAAATCAAAGCCCTGACCGGGTGGAGCGCGTCGCTGATCAAAGTGCGCGCTTTCCGCGCCCGGCATAAATTGAAAAAAGAATTTCGAAAACTTGTTACCGGAGACATATGAAAAACAAACTCAATGTCGCATTTACCCGTTTGAAAGCGGCGGCCTCCAAAGCCTCGCCGGCGAGTTTGCCGGAAATGCCTTACGGATTCGAGGCGCGTGTTTTGGCCGCCTGGCGAAATCAACGTCAAACCGATGATTGGGGTTTTTCGATTCTTAAGCCGGCCGTAATCTGCGCGACCATTTTGGTGGTTTTAAGTTTTGCTGCTCACCAGCGTTTGGCGGTTTCGGTTTCGGATCCGCAGAATGAATGGGCGATTGCGGATTCCGTGATCCGGCTGAGCATGAATCCATGATGACGCGTACCCAATATCGAATTCTCGGCTCAGTTCTGCTGATGTTTGCAGCCGGGGTCACCAGCGGCGCCCTAATTGCGTGGCCGGCGGCCAAGCGGGCTGCTTCGGGCAAGCGTCCAAGCATGGAGCGCGCCTGCGACTTCATGAAGCACAAGCTTGAGAGCCGATTGCAGCTCAGCCCCGGC
>JAQGOX010000597.1 GCA_028293365.1 Verrucomicrobiales bacterium
GCTCTCGTCATAAGTTGCGTGCAGTCGGAACGGCCACTTATTGGCAGCCAGCAACGAGACAACCTCCTTCAATTCTCCTTCCAGCGAAGCGGACAAATCAGGCCGCGGTTCGAGGAAGTCTTCAAAATCCGCCGCCGAAAACACCAGCATTTCTCCTGCGCCGTTGCACCGGAAAAAGTCATCACCTTTGCCGGGCCCCGTCATTTTAATCCAACGGGCAAAGTCCTCCTTTTCCTGTTTTGGCTTTTGCGTAAAAAGATTGTAGGCGATGCGGACCGTCATCTCGCCCCTGCGATGCAATTCGTCAATGACAGCGTAATCCTCGGGATAATTCTGATAACCGCCGCCGGCATCGATGATGCTCGTAAGTCCGAGTCGATTCAGTTCGCGCATAAAATGGCGCGTCGAATTCATCTGATGTTCCGGAGGAAGCTTTGGGCCTTTTGCAAGGGTCGCGTAAAGGATCGTGGCATTCGGCCGCGCAATCAGCATTCCGGTCGGGTTGCCAGTGTGGTCGCGTTGGATTTCGCCACCTGGCGGGTTCGGCGTATCTCTTGTATAGCCACAAGCGCGCAGAGCGGCTTGGTTCAGCAGAGCCCGACAGTAAAGGTGCAGCACGAAGACCGGTGTTTCCGGCGCTGCTTGATTGATTTCCTGTAGAGTTGGCATGCGGCGTTCCGCGAATTGAAACTCACTCCAGCCGCCCACCACCCTCACCCATTGGCCTGTCGGGGTCCGCTGTGCTTGTTCTTTCAACATGCGAAGACCGTCGGCGACGGAAGGCACTCCGTCCCAGCGCAGTTCCATGTTGTAGTTCAGGCCTCCTCGAATAACGTGCAGATGCGAATCGTTCAGGCCCGGAATCACCCGTCGCCCCTTGAGGTCGATGACTTTTGTGTTTGGGCCGCGCTCATAACTTTGGACATTGTCTGTCGCGACAATGCGGCCGTCCTTGATGGCCACGCTGCTGGCAATGGGATTCTTTTTATCGAGGGTGGTGATTCGGCCATTGTGAAGAATCAGGCTGGCTTGGGAGTGAGTGGTCATAATATTCAAAAGGATGGACTATTTTGCGGAGACGGGTGGCCGCAGCCAATTGTGGGTTAGCTTCACGAGCAGAGGCATTGCAATCCACGTTAGCGCGATCACGATCCCCAGCGCTGCCATGCCGGAAAAAAGAAACTTCGGTACCGTTCCCGGCAAGGCCAGCTTTAGTACGGAGGGAACAATCATGCTTACAGGCCAAACTGCCAGCCAGGTTAGCAATGCCATCTTCCATCGCGGCGGGTTCTGGGGGGAACGAAACCATGCTTCCAGGCCGGTCAATTGACGATAGACAGGCTCACCTTCCGTGAGCCTTCTGGCATGTTCGTCCCATTTCTTGAACATTTGTGAATTGTAAAAGGCATCTCTTTCCGACTCGTTCGCGAAGGTTCGCAAGATGCCAAATTCACGTGAATCGGAACCGGGCGGCGGCGTGAGCATACTTGCTCCCCAAACGCCGCCATGTTCGAATGAAGTTTGAAAAAACTCACGCAGAGCCTGCTGAAACTCGGCCTCGCAACCGGCGCGCACCTGGCGGGTTATGGCGACGTGAATGGGCATATATAGTTCGAAAAGGCGCGCGGGTGCGGGTTGACATCCGCGCGCGGGAGAGATGGTTTTGACTAGTGAGCCGCTGCCTTCGGAACGATTTGCGGTTTCTGTGCGGATTGTGGCGCGTGGTGAACCATTGTGTAGGCATATTCGACGCCGATGCCATAGGCCCCTGCCTGCTGTTTGAGGATGGCCATGAGGGCGCTATAATGCTCCTTGTTTTTCCAGTCGCGCTGAAATTCGAGCAACGCTGCAATTGTCGTCACGCGCACGGCGCCAGCCTGTACCATTCGTGAGAGCGCGGCTTCCTGGGCGGCCAGCGAGGTCGCGCCGCAACAATCTTCCACCACATAGATGTTATATCCGGCCCCCAGCATCTCTATCGTTGGCCAGGTGACACATACTTCCGTCCAGAGGCCCGTCATGATGATGTTCTTTTTCCCGGTGGCTTCGATGGCTTTGCGGAAACCGGCGTCGTCCCATGAATTCATCGAAGTACGTTCTACCACTGGCTGGCCCGGGAAAACGTCCAACAATTGCGGCCACACATAACCACTGAACGATTCGGTTTCGACGGCGGTAATGACGGACGGCACCTTGAATTCTTTGGCTGCTTTCGCAAGGAGAGTGACATTATTGATCAGCGTGGCTCGATCGGCGTTGGCTACGCCGAATAGCATTTGAGGTTGATGGTCGATGAAAACGACCGCGGAATCTGCGGGTGTGTAGAGCTTATGGTATTGGTTCATATGACTGGTTTGTTTCGACGAATCGTCCTCGTAGACTATCCGCTGCCATTGGTTTGGAAATTGAACATTGGAAGGAGAGGCCACTCCTACTTTAGAAGGAGTGCCTCGGAGGCTGGCGACCTGCCGGACCGTAATTACTTTTCTGGAAGCGAAGCGGAAGGGTCGTCTAAAACAGGATGAAGCAGACCTTTGCGGGTCGCGACAGCAATTGCTTCCGTGCGGCTCAAAACATTCAGTTTTTTAAAAATCGCCTGAACGTGGCTTTTGACGGTCACCTCGGTGATCGACATAGCCGTCCCGATAAGTTTATTCGGTCTCCCTTCCGCAAGCAGCCGCAATACTTCTGATTCGCGCGGGGACAAATCTTCGCCGGGCAATCGTTCGGCAAGTTTGGCTGCGATTGCCGGAGGGATAAAAATCTTCCCCTGATGAACTTCGCGGATGCATTGGAACAATTCCTGGCGCCGGACATCTTTCAACAGGTAGGATTTTGCCCCTGCCCGCATGCCTCGATAGATATCTTCATCCCCGTCGAAAGTTGTGAGAACGATGATCCGCGCATCCGGATTGATCGCACGAATTTCATAAATGGCACTGACTCCATCCAAGCCTGGCATTTGTAAATCCATCAAGGCGATATCGGGTCGTTGTTGCTTCCAGAGGTTGACGGCCTGTCGCCCGTCGCCTGCTTCCGCCACGATCTCAAGATCCTCTTCCTGCCTGATAATTGCCACCAGGCCATCGCGGACCACGGTGTGATCTTCAGCGATCAGAATCCGGATTGGAGAGGCTTTCGTGGATGCGGCACCAGAGTTCTTCTTTGGTAAAGCGGAGGTCAATGACGTATCGCTATTTTTCCTGCTTTTGTTCATTTGAGGCATCTGGCTTTGATCGTGCCGGGTTTTTGAAAATAACCAGAAGTTCGGTGCCTTGTCCTGGTTTCGATCGCAGGATAAACTCTCCCCCCATCTGATCCACACGCTCTTTCATTCCGACTAATCCCAAGCCGTCGTATTCCGCTTGTGCATCGAATCCGCGTCCGTCATCCGTCAGTTGTAGTTCGACTTTATCGGCTGCGATTGTGAGGTTCGTTCGGAAATTGCGCGCCCGGGCATGCTTGATCGTATTTGTCAGAGATTCCTGTGCGATTCGCAGTAAACTTTCCTCCCAATCCGAAGGCACGATTCTTTGTTCGCCTTGAACATGGAATTCGGCGTTTAAATCCGTGCCGTTTGACATGCGCTTGAGCAAATCCTGCAGTGCGGCGCATAAGGTTCCGTCACGGAGCGAGCGCGGTCGCAATGCTCTCACTGACCGCCGCGCTTCGCCCAAACTTGACCTGGCCAGGTCGTCAGCCTGTTCAATTCGTTTGGCGATTTCTTTATGATCATTCCGGGCGGCGGCTCCTCGTGCCGCTTCAAGTTGCACAATAACGCCGGTAAAGCCCTGAGCGAGCGTGTCGTGGATATCTCTCGCCAGTCGATTGCGTTCTGCCATGACGGCCGACTGGCGGCTCTGCGCGGCGAGTTGCGTCAATTGCAAGGCAAGCATTGCCTGGTTCGCCAGCGCCTGGGCCAGTTCGATTTCTTCGGAGCGAAATTTGCGCCGCTCCGTAAAGCGGATGCCGATCACTCCTTCGACCCGGCCGGCGATCAGCATCGGTACCACCAGGATCGTTACCACACCGAGCGCGAGCACATGATCGCGCCACGGAAAAGAGGGGCCTTCTCGAATATCTTCCAAAACATAGGCTCGCCGTGTCCGAAAAACCTCAGGCCACGGCCAAACGTCCTCGATCCGCAACGAAGGACTCACCGGACCCAGTACGGAGTCGGATTTCATGATCAGGTTGCTGTTTTCGAACGCAAATGCAAAAGCGAGCAGATTGCTATTCTCCTGGACTCTCCAGACACCGCAACTGTGCGCTCCCAGTTGCATTGCGATCGTGCGCAAGAGGTGTTCCAGGAATTTATCGGGTTCTGTCTCGAGCGCGAGGGCGTCCAGGGTTTTCGTCAGAGCGGTTAATTGACCGCGCGCGAGATGCTCCGAGGCGCGAAGGGCGTTTTCATTTCGCTTTCGGGCAGTCACATCCATGATTGCACCGATATATGCCAGATGGGACGACTCTGAATTAGAGCGGCGGGCCACCACATGCACCTCCTTGATTGTTCCGTCTGTTAGGAGGATCCGATGTTCGAAATCGAGGTCCGTCTCGTTGAACACCGCGTGATCAAGCGTCGCTTTCACTGCGGCAATATCTTCGGGATGCACCCTATTGAAGGCCAATTCCAAGGTTGGCTGGACAGTCCTTTCGCAGCCAAGAATGCAGAACGTTTCGGCAGACCAAAACAAGTCACCCGTGGAGACGTTCCAGCCGAAGCTGCCGGTGAGGCTTAGCTTTTGTGCTTCGGCCAAATAGGCCTGGCTTTGTTGCAATTGCACTTCCGCCCGCTTGCGTTCGGAAATCTCTTTTTGCAACGCCTCATTCGCCCGTGCGAGTTCTGCAACCCGCTGGGAGACCCGTTGCTCGAGTTCGCTATTTGACCGGTTCAGCGATTGTTCAGCTAGTTTTCGTTCCGTGATGTCCATCACGGTACCAATAAACCGGAACGCCTGTCCCTGCTGGTTGAAAAATGCCTGGCCTCGCGCTGTCACCCAATGCTCTGAACCGTCGCCCGGCTTGATCGTGCGGTATTCGGTGTGGTACTCGCCGCCGTTTTCACCCTTCAACGCCCTCTGCACACATTGATCAATATGCTCCCGGTCATCCGGATGAACGCATTTTAGGAACATGTCATGCGTGACTTCAGCATCCAGCGGGAGCCCAAAGATTTCCTTTAACTGACTTGACCAATCACCCGGATTTGTGACTTGAGTCGAATCCCAGACGAAAAGGCCAATCCGGCCAGTTTCAATTGCGAGCCTCAGCCGTTGTTCACTATCGAGCAGAGTCTGATTGAGTTGTTTTAAATGGGCGGCTTGCCCGGCCAGTTCGTTATTCAACCGATTTAACTCTT